>CAYIPP010000063.1:0-5330 GCA_964365355.1 uncultured Gammaproteobacteria bacterium | reverse complement strand
AAAAGTGAAAATTGGCGGAGAGGGAGGGATTCGAACCCTCGAAACCTTTCGGTTTACACGATTTCGAGTCGTGCGCATTCGACCAACTCTGCCACCTCTCCATGTGAAAGGAACGTATCAATTTTGAACGTATCAGTCAATCATTTTTTCCATCCAAACTGGTACAAACTCTTGACAATTTCTGATAATTCATTATAGTTTTCCAATTCTTGAGCGTCCTTTTCATAACCAAGGAGGAAAGAGATGATTGATAGGCTGAAACTTTGGTATTACTTATTGCGACTCGAAGTCATTAACGACTATCTCATGGAGCATAAAGATAAATCCGATCCCTCAAATACAGATGAGAACACCGAAGTGCTCGGTTTGTTCCTGAACTATGCCTACAAAGCACTGGGACTAAGCTGTCTGGATCGAGAAGAAAGAACAACCTTGCAACGGATGACCTTAAAGACTCAGCAAGTACGCTCGCTTCTACTTCTTTTAACAATTCCAAAAGAACATAAGTTCCTGCTTTGTCCACTCATCACCCCACTGATGTCGCACATACAACCACTCATCATTGGAACAAATCCGGTCTCTGCAATGATCCACCGCTACGAACAGGAAAGAAATGCTCTTTATCACGAAGATAAAGACTCGCTTGCTTCTCGATATCATGAGAGGTTTGAGCCTGCGGCACTCTCGATCATCATCAAAAATTTTGTACTGAATCGCACCACGCTCGATAAAACGGTCGAGCTCATAAACGCTGACATCAGCATCCTTCGGCATTACCGCTCCATCATTATCCCCGGTCCACCAATTCCAGAGTCCCTGCGATCAATCACTCAGCAACTTTTCCAATGACCTCAGCTGCAACATTCTGTTGCAGATTTTTATTTGCTATACTCTCCCTATATGCCCTCTATGAAAAAAACTTTTTTGTTGATTTTCCTATTTCTGTTCATTCTCTTTCCAAAAGACATCCATGCGGAATCGTGCATCAATCTCAAACAGGCATCCGGGTCTGAACCTACAATCACTATCATGATACTCGCCTTTGGTTATACGGACGTGCCGGCCTTACAGACCGTTTTATCACAATCCATTGCAAACATTTTCACTACTCTCGAACCAATGAAATCAAATGAGCATCTTTTCTCGTTTTGGTTTGCCAGTTCACCAATACTTCCAGATCGATCAGCATACAACGAACTAAAATCAGCGCTTGAACAAACATGTAACCCAAAAAATACTCTTTCAAATACCTACACAGTGATTTATAGCAACAGAATGCCGGCGCCAGGTGGACCGTCTGCAATCGCATCAGTCGGAGAAGGGGCAAATGTGGCATTATTTCAAAGTAAACGTGGTTTTTCAGATAGTGTTGTTGAAGGACAGACATACTTGATTGCCCATGAACTTTTTGGACATGGCATTGCGGGTTTGGTCGATGAATATACTTCTGTGTCAACAATGGAAGAACAACAGGCAAAAAATATTTCTACAGGAATAAATTGTTTCGTGGGAACCTATGATGCATGTTTAACATCATCCCCTTGGAGTGACTTGATTGGTCAAGGCTGCGGAAATCCAAACACCATTGATTGTTTAGATACGACAGATTCCTACAAAGAAGTTGGTTGCTATGAAGGATGTCGTGTACTTCAAACAGGAGCCTACCGACCCCATCTTGAATCCATTATGAATGAAAAACGCAAGGACTTTTTTGGATTGGTTCATCAACGTGAACTCTGTACACACATTCAGGAACAAACAGGTCACGCAACAGGATATTGTTATACTCAATTTCATCTTGGAATAGATTCAACAATTTCACCAACGACTATTCGTGAAAACAGTACAAAAACCCTCACGAAATCCTCACCTTTTTTCTCCCCTGTTCGTCTTGCACTTGGAGGAATCCTTGTCATCATGCTTCTTATAATTGCCTTCTTTGTCTCAAAAGGAGAATGACGATGAGCGATTTGTGCGCTATAATAACTTCTGATATGAAAATCAGAAAAGCTATTATTCCTGTCGCAGGTATGGGAACTCGTTTTCTTCCTGCAACCAAGGCCCAACCAAAAGAAATGCTCACCGTCGTTGATAAGCCCATCATCCAATATATTGTTGAAGAAGCGGTAGCGAGTGGAATTGAAGAAATCATTTTCGTGACTGCCATTGGAAAGCACGCGATTGAAAATCACTTCGATCGTAACTTCGAACTTGAATATCGACTTGAACAAAAGAACAAAATCGCGGAACTTGAATCTATTTCAGGTATTGGCAAACTCGCAAAATTCGCCTTTGTCCGTCAATCCAAACCATTGGGAGATGGACACGCGGTTCTCACAGCTCTTCCCTTTCTCGATCTGCACGAACCTGTTGCCATCCTCTTCGGAGATGACATTATTCAAAGTAAGACCCCTGCTCTTCAACAACTCATTGAGGTGTATGAAAAATATGGAGATCCGGTTGTGGCGCTTCAACAAGTTCCAAAACAGATGGTTCCACAGTTTGGTGTGATTGATGGAATCAGTCTCTCAGAACGTATTTGGGAAATTCGACGTTTCGTTGAAAAACCTCCGGTTGCAGAAGCGCCAAGTGATCTGATCGTTGTTGGTCGTTATATCTTGACACCAAAAATCTTTCCTTTGTTGGAAAACCAAAAACCTGGAAAAGATGGGGAAATTCGTCTCGCCGATGCGTTTGGGACATTACTCAAAGAAGATGGTGCACTCTACGGTTGTCACTTTGAAGGAGTGTGGCACAATTGTGGAAACAAATTCGGGTTTGTCAAAGCACAAATTGAACTTGGTCTCATCCATCCCGATGTCGGACCAGAGCTCAAAAAGTATTTACAATCATTGCTTACATGATTATGAGGAGAACATTCACAACCAAGCTGGCACTCCTAGGCTTGCTTATCACGTTTTTAGGAGCAGGTTGCGGTGGACCGCCACAAGCAGAACAACTCGCAATAACACCAATCACCATCAACATCTGGCGTGTGTTCGATGATGAAGCAACGTTTAACGAAGGAATGAGTGCGTACAGAACTCTTCATCCAAATGTTTCATTTGCCTATCGAGAACTCAGATCCGATGAATATGAAGACGAACTTCTGCATGCCTTTGCTGAAGGAAATGGTCCGGATATTTTTTCGGTTCATAACACTTGGATTGGTGAATACCTCAGTCTGATACAACCAATGCCAGCTTCTGTGAAAATTCCGTATTCTGAAATACGCGGAAGTATCAAAAAAGAAACGATCTATACAGTAAAAGAAGAACCGACTATTTCTCTTCGAACACTCAAGAATGAGTATGTGGATGTCGTTGCAGAAGACGTCATTCGTTCCTATCGTCCAACCGTCAAAGACAATCTTCAAGATCGTGTCTTTGGTATCCCCCTTTCCGTTGACACACTTGCTCTGTATTACAACAAAGATTTGTTAAATGCTGCGGGTTTTGCTGAACCACCGGCAAACTGGAAAGAATTTCAGGATCAAGTAACAACACTAGCTCATATCGGACCAAACAATACGATTTTTCAAGCCGGCGCTGCACTTGGAACAGCAAACAATGTTGAACGCGCAACGGATATTTTGAATCTGCTCATGTTACAAAATGGCGTTTCGATTATTGATGACCGAGGAGTTGCAAATTTCACAAGTAAAGATCAACGAGAGCTCACCATGGATGCACTGTTGTTCTACACAGATTTTGCAAATCCGCTTAAACAAGTTTACACGTGGAATGATGAGCAACCCAATTCTTTTGATGCATTTGTGAATGGAAAAACAGCATTTTTCTTTGGCTATTCCTATCACGCACCACTCATTACCGCACGATCTCCAAAACTCAATATTGGTATTGCTCCGGTTCCACAAATCGAAGGTGGAAAAACCGTCAACTATGCCAACTACTGGGTTGAATCCGTTTCCAAACAAACAGAAGTCAGTGATTGGGCATGGGACTTTATTCAGTTCATGGCAAAGAACGATCATGTGTCTGCTTACTTGGCGGCCGCAAAAAAACCTACTGCCCTTCGAGGACTGATCACTTCACAGCTTGATGATGAAACCTTGTCCGTGTTCTCTTCACAAACACTCACAGCAAAAAGCTGGTATCATGGAAAGGATGCACAAGCGGTTGAAACAGCATTTTCTGATTTGATCGAATCTGTGTTATCCGGTGAAAACATCGAACAAGAAATCACCAACACAGAAAATAAAATCAATCAAACTTTCTGAGCCTATGCGCTGTCTTGCAGCCTTTGTTCTCATCGTCATTTCTTGTACTCTTCTTCCACTCACAAGCCATGCGCAGTACGTGAGTAATATTTGTGATGGCGGGGCATCATGCGAAAAAGAAACTCGAGTTGGTGATCCTTCGCGTTGTATGAGTTGTGAAGTCGGAGTATTTATGGCCGGTATTTCAAAAGAATGTGGCAACACGGGAACATGTTCCTTGTTGGACATTGAACAAGTATTTGTCAGTACCGGTCAATTTATTCTAGGAATTATCGGTTCCATCGTCCTGCTGATGTATGTTGTAGGTGGAATGTATTTCTTGACTTCAGCAGGTGCACCTTCAAAAATCCAAAAAGGCAGAGATTATCTCAAAATTTCAACCATTGGACTGCTCATTGTAATGTTTGCCTACTTTGCCATTCAAGTGCTTCAAACCACCATCACTACCTCTGTTGAAGATCAAAAAACAGCTGCTGAGGGTGCTGAGGGTGCTGAGAACGTGCAACAGAACGCAAAAGATTTTACAAACTGGGTCAAAAAACAACTTGATCTTTTCTAGTCTTTCCATCTATACCCTCTATGAAAAAAATTTCTCTTGTTCTTTGGATGCTCTTTTTGCCACTTATCGTGTTTGCACAAGAAAATGCCGCAGAACATGCGGACGCAAAACTGCTCGATCCGCTTCAAGCTCATGGTTCTGTTTCTGAAATCATTGCTCGACTCATTCGTGCCATCCTTGGCGTGAGTGGATCTATTGCGCTTCTCATGTTTGTCTGGGGTGGATTTTTGTGGCTGACCTCAGCCGGTGAATCAAAACGTGTCACACAAGGAAAAGAGACACTGAAGTGGGCATCGCTTGGCCTGGTTGTCATTTTGTTTGCCTACACAATGGTGCGAGTGGTGATTGCCGCGTTAACAAGTGGAACTGTGCTTGGAAATTTGTAAGTACACACAAATAGCTGTTTTACGTTGAGACCATTGGAAAACTCACTGACACGTCATTGCGAGGAGCTCAAGGTTATCAAAGAGCGACGTGGCAATCTCTGTTTTTTGAAAAACGAAGAGATTGCTTCACTCAATGGTAAACGCT
>CAYIPP010000062.1:0-5337 GCA_964365355.1 uncultured Gammaproteobacteria bacterium | reverse complement strand
CCTGCTGATTTTTCATAAAATAATGACCCTTGAGCCGGCCCACCATTTGCTACAAGTAAGGCCGCTTCATACGCCACACGGTTTACAACAAATTGTTCGAGATTTAAGATGCCTTGAACGATAGCCGTCATAAAAGCCGGCGACTCAAATCTGTCTTGCAAAATCCTGGCAGTTTCCTTAATGGAACGACCGATACAAGGCGGGGAAAGAGGAAAAGTCGAATCACAAGATGCTTCCATTTCAGCTCCTGCAAGTTCAGCAGATGCCTCTGCCGGATTTGCAAAGACAGGTTGTACCAATACAAAAGAAGAAAAAATTGTACAAAGCACTCGTACGATCATTCCTGCTGAGATCCACCGTTTTTTCGTGTTCCTCACATGTGTCATATTACGGTTGTTGTTCCTGTTGATTCACCAATGCGTCAAACGCTCCTTGTTTGGAAGCTTCATCAATGGTGGCTGAGAAAAACTCTTCAAGCTGAGCATCTGTGAGTTTATCCAAATCCGCTTGTGGCACACCAGCTTGTAAAAGGGCATTGCGAATTTCGTCCAGTGTGGCCTTTTTAAAGAACTCTTCGACTTGTTGAGGATTTTCAAAATTGATCTGACCTGATTGTAAAACAGAATCAGCGCCACTAAATACCTCGATGAGTCCGGATACATTTGCCGTGGTGTCCGCAGCTTCTTCTGCCACATAACAATCGGTTTCTGAAGGACAGGTTGGATCATTACCTGAAAAGACCTCCATCTTGTCATCAAACCCATCTGAATCAGAATCCGTTAGGTAGGGACTTGTTTTATACACATACAATTCATCATAATCCACAAGCCCATCTCCGTCCGAATCTCGTGTTTTTGACGCTTCAAAATCTTGTTGTTCTTTCTGAGCCGAAGTGACAAATTTTTCTCCTTGCAAATACCGAGAAATCTGAAGATCAAATGGTCGTCGTGCCATTGAGCCAAACGATCGAAACCCTAACACAAGACCTCCGATACCTAAAAATAACAAAAGAACAAAAGCAACCTTTTGCTCAACCGTTAAGGATCGAACTTCGCGACGAGGAACGCGCTTAATAGGCATACGAAAAACCTCTGATCTCAAATCTTACAGATGTAGTATAACAAAGCACGCAAGAAATACCTAGAGCAATCACGGAACAATATACACAATTCATGAACGAATAGTTGTACAGTTGTATCGTGTTGTATATCGAACCAAATCGATCCATTGTTCGACACTCAACGCTTCAGCACGAACACGCGGATCAAGACCGAGTTGTTCTAAAAATGGAGTAATCGATACACCAAGAGTTGTTTTGAGTTGTTTACGTTTTGCCGCAAATCCACGTTTTGCAAAGGCAATAACTTGTTCCGGATCTAACCCTTGAAGATACGGATGAGCCGGATCATACACATCCAAGCGGACAATGAAGGAATCCACCTTTGGGATAGGACGAAACGCTCCTGCTTTTACAAGAGCAACGCGCGTACAGTGCGCGTACAATTGACACATCACGGAAAGTACACTCATACGAGGAGGCAAGGCCGTTATTCTCTCTGCAACTTCCTTTTGGAGCATGAGCGCCAGACGAGTTGGTTTCGGACTGTGTGTTAACAACTGTTTCAACAGAGGGGAAGTAATGTTGTACGGAATATTTGCCACGACTTTGAACGGACGATGCGCAAGATGTTTGGCTACTGTAGCCAGACATTCTGCAGTCAAAATATCACCTTGAATCAAGGTGAGTTGATGACGAAATTTTTGATCTAACAACGGAATCAGATCCTGATCTTTTTCTACAGTAATAACTTGTGCTCCGGAACTGACAAGCGCTTGAGTCAACACCCCTGTTCCAGAACCTATTTCTACTACAAGTTCACCTGCCGTGAGTTCAGTCGCACGAAGAATTTTTTGTACCACTGTTTGATCAACAAGAAAATTCTGACCAAACGCTTTTTTTGCTTTAGGTAACATAACGCGGAATCTCAATCATTCCTTTTCTGATCAAAATAATTTGGTCATTTTGCTCGGAAATAATCGTCGACAATCCCCTATCTTGCAAAGAACCAACGTTGAGATAAAAATCTGGCTGAAGGAGTCTAGAATCAAATTGCGCACGGATGTCTTCAACAGCGAAACATGTTGGCTGACCTGCCACGTTGGCTGAAGTTGCAACAAGAGGAACTCCCAGCGCTTCAGAAAGCAGACGTGCAATTGGATGTGAACTCACGCGAATCGCGATCGTGCCTTCTCGAATGACATCCAGACATATGGTCGTTTCTTTTTTGACCAGTGCAACAATGGTCAAAGGACCTGGCCAACATTGGTGTGTATATGCTTGTAATCGATCGGACATCTTCACGAACTGTTCTGCCATTTCTTGTGTCGCAGCAATAAGCGGTGGAGTCTTCCATGCTTCACGTCCTTTGATTGCCATCAGTCGTGCAACCGCCTGTGCGTTTGTTGCATCTGCTCCAAGTCCGTATGCCGTTTCGGTTGGAAACACAATCACACCCCCACGTTTCACTACACCAATAGCTTCGTCGATGTCTTGTTTGGATGCTTCCGCCATACCCATCTGTCATGTTTGTGAAAACCACTTCACGGTTTTTGCAAGACCTTCATCGAGTTTCACTTGTGGAACCCAGCCCAACAGTTGTTTGGCTTTTCGCGCATTGAGCGAACTTCGCATCATTTCCCCAGGAATACATGGTGTGTATCGTGGTGGCAATGTGTATCCGGTTAGTTTCGCCATTTTTTTACATAAGGTATTCACATCCGTTTCTTTTCCCGTTCCAATATTTATTTCTCCCATAACCGACCGATGCATTGCCAACATATTCGCTCGCACAATATCATCCACATAAATATAATCCCGTGTCTGTTTTCCTGTACCAAAAATACGTACCGGACGACCGTTTAACATCTGATCCGCAAAGATGGTAATCACACCCGCTTCTCCTTTGGCATTTTGTCGAGGTCCGTACACATTGGCGTAACGCAATGCAACATAGGGCATTCCATGCACTTGATATTCATAATGCAAGTACATTTCCGCCGTACGTTTAGAAATTCCGTAGGGTGAAGAAGGCTGCGGAACCACTTGTTCTGATGCTGGCATTTTCGCGGTTTCCGGATAGATTGCACCACCTGTTGAGGAATAGATAATCTTTTTCACTCCGATGGTCGCGGCTGTGTGAGCCAAATGAATTGTTCCTAAAATATTTATAGTCGCATCATTTGGAGGATCGATCAACGAATGGCGTACATTGACCTGAGCGGCGCAATGAAAAATCACATCCGGTTTGAGCTTTTTCAAATACGTCACAAATTGCGAACTCGTGATGGAGATTTTTGTGAAATGCGCATTTGGATTCACATTGCCCACAGCGCCACTTGAGAGATCATCAACAACATAGACTTTTATTCTGCGACGAATAAGTGCATCGACAATATGAGAACCGATAAATCCTGCTCCTCCGGTTACAAGCGCTATTTTGTATTTTGTCATAGATGTGTATCTTCATTTTTTTTTGCCCAACGATCATGCTCTTCTAATTGTTTACGTAAATACGCTTCCATGAAAGGCTCTAATTCCCCGTTTAACACAGCTTCCGTATCTGTGGTTTCATAGGCACTTCGATGATCTTTTACAAGTTTATAGGGATGAAGAACATACGATCGAATTTGATTTCCCCATTCCGCAGATTGATAATCTCCACGCAGTTGTTTCTTTTCTTGTTCTCGCTCTCGCAGTTGAATTTGCAACAGTTTGGATTTGAGAATGTTCATTGCTGTTTCTTTATTTTGTTGTTGAGATCGTTCGTTTTGACAGGAAACCGCAATCGCTGTTGGCAGATGAACAATGCGAACAGCCGAATACGTTGTGTTCACACTTTGTCCGCCTTTTCCACTCGAAAGAAACGTATCAACACGCAGATCTTTTGGATCAATGTCAATTTCATCTAACTCATCAAGTTCGGGAATAACCTCCACAAGGGCAAACGTGGTGTGTCGCATCTTCTCAGCGTCAAATGGAGAAATTCGCACAAGTCGATGCACACCCGCTTCTGATTTCAAATAGCCGTACGCGAAACGACCTTCCACACGGAATGTCACACTTTTGATTCCCACATCTTCTGCACGCGATTCATGCAACATCGTCACATGCCAATCTCGATGCTCAGCGAAACGCACAAACATACGTAGCAACATTTCGGTCCAATCTTGTGCTTCTGTACCACCAGAACCCGCATGAATAGAGAGAATCGCTGTGCGGTTATCGTACGATCCTGAAAACAATTGAGTAAACTCCAATCGCGCAAATTTCTTTTCAAGCACACGTAACTTTGTTTTTAATTCTTCTGTGAGCTGATCGTCTTGTTCGGTTTGAGCAAGCATGGCGATATCTTTCAAATCCGAAATATCACGAAGAACTGTTTCCCATACATCTAGTTCAGTTCGAAGTTCCGCTGCACGTTTACTGACGTTTTGTGCATGATCCGAGTCAGACCAAAAATCCGGCGCGGACATTTCCGTTTCCAAAACGGCTAGTTGTATTTTGACAGTATCAAGGTCAAAGCGACCCCCAAGTGTTTTGCGCTCGCACCTGGAGG
Organism: uncultured Gammaproteobacteria bacterium; assembly: GCA_964365355.1. Classification (GTDB taxonomy): domain Bacteria; phylum Patescibacteriota; class Patescibacteriia; order UBA9934; family GWF2-40-263; genus VGKU01. The sequence goes on along the minus strand of CAYIPP010000062.1, from coordinate 721 downwards.
TCTTCGATTTGTTTTATAAGTTCGTTCATAGCAAACATGTGTACATCATCTTCTGTTTAAAGCTTTAATCGTTTTGCATATACTCCCAACAGAGGCATCTCCCACATCTTTCCAGCAAACGCATTGATCATGCCCAACATAATCAGCATAATAAATATCACGGATCCAATCACCCAAACAATCTGTCCAAGAATAGGAATAAGATTCCCCATCCAAATCAACAGCCACGCAATAAGCAACACAAGTCCTTGTCTACCATGATGTTGAGCAAACACGCTTTTGCGTTCAAGTAAAAGTGGAACAAGACACAAAACCCCCAAGTAACCGATCGCGGACAAAAATTTTTCTGATTGTGTTAGCATAAAATAGAAAGGAGAGATAAGAACAAGATGTCTATATATGTTATCAAACATGTGCTAAACATTCAAAAAACAGGACCGGAACAATCCGAGTCCTGTTTTTGCAATTTGGGTTGAGGGAACTCTTTTTAGTACATTCCCATTCCACCACCCATACCCCCCATACCACCGGCTGGCATAGCTGGTTCATCCTTCTTTGGAAGATCCGTCACGAGTGCTTCTGTCGTGATTACCATAATGGCGATAGATGATGCGTTTTGCAAAGCACTACGAGTCACCTTCGCTGGATCGATCACACCAGCAACAACAAGATCCTCATATCGGTCATCTGCGGCGTTATAGCCAACACTTCCTTTGGATTC
>CAYIPP010000061.1:0-5355 GCA_964365355.1 uncultured Gammaproteobacteria bacterium | reverse complement strand
TCACAGCTACAGAACCGCCAGAAGCAGTAACGGTGAACTTGTAAAGATCAGCTGCCTGACCGTTTACAATCGTACTGTTTGTCAAATCAACAGCACTGATTGTTGGGATTGAAGCAAAGACATACTGAGCATTTCCAATAACGGAATCAGCTGTCCATGTTGTTGTGGCAGTTGGAATCCAAGTTGATCCATTGGTCAATGTTGTTTCAACACCGTTTGCATCAGCAACTTTTACTCTTTCAAGTGTGTTTTGAACATCTGTTCGAGTTGTTGCACCGCCTACACCAACAGTTGCAAGTTTGTATTTAATCGTCAAAGTCTTTGACGCATTTGCAGACACAGGAATCGAGAGACCGGTGAAGGTTCCGGATGTATTTGTATCTTCATCAAACACTGTTGACGCTTTCAACGTGCTGCCATCATACAATCGAACTTCAGCCACGGCGCCGGCAGCTGTTGCGCTGGCAACAGATGTCTTCAATTCTTTAATGGTGTAGCTTTCGTTTGCAGGGCTAAAGCGGTACTTCGCTACAGAAATTTCGTGTGGTGTTACTGCATCAGGACTGTCATAAACAATTGCAGCTACCGGATGATCATCGTTAAATCCGGTGAATGCACCAGAACCTATTGTGATCGTCTGACCAGCAACTTCTGCCGGGGTTTGAGAAGCACCGGAATTTGCAGCAGTTCCGAGAACTGTCAAACGTGAGATGATTGTTGCAGCATCAGAGATTGCTGAATCGATATCAGAGTAGACATCGACATAGATCACATCACCTTTCTTCAAAGGATAGTTGATATTCCAACTGTTGTTGGTTTCCGCAACGGTTCCTTTAACGGTTGAAGTGGTCATGTTTGATGCAGGACCATACTTCAAGTAGAGGTTGAAGAGATCAGTTGTTGCAGTTGATGTATCTGTATCAAAGTCAAGACTGAATGAAGTCAAGTTAATGTCTTCCACAGTTGAAGCTGAAATAGAGAATGAACCGACTTTGTATTCTGTCTTTGGATCAACAGTTGTTTGGTTTGCGTAAGAAGTATACTTCGAAACGGTCAAACCACCAGAAGCAACCGTCAACTGGTTGGCTGCGACATCAGATGATGGGCGGCTCAAGTAACTACCAGTTGTCACTTGTTGCACGTTGCTTGTTGCGGTGTTGTCAATGTACGCTTGGAGAGTCACAGCAGCTGCGACTTGATCCGTACCGTCGTTATCTACCATATCCGCACGGATTTCAAGGATCGCTGGTGTTCCAGGTGTGACAATGAATGATGAACCGAACGTGTAAGATGTAAACGCAGCAGTAGCATCACTTACTCCCTTAAGAGCGGCTGTACTTCCGATTTGTGTGCCATTCAAGTACACCGCACCGTTGCGAAGTTCGAATGCAGTACCATTTACACTGTCATCAACATAGAAGTTGAGTGATTCAACTTTCATCTTTTCACCAAAGGCTTTTACATTCCACTTTCCAAGAGTCACACCAGATGCTGTATCTGTAACATCTCCTGAAGGTGAGTCTGTTGTTTTGGTAAAGGTAATGGAACCAGAGTTCACTGATTGTGCACCAGCATCCATGACGGTAAAGGTTGTACCACTGTCAACGACAGGCTTTACACCTTGACCATAGTCAGCATCTGTGACGACAAAGTCTGCGCTATTGCGAAGACCAACGGTTACAGTTCGACCTGATCCACCAACCACATCAGCCAATACTTTCACTTCATGGTTTCCTGTCTTCAACATGATTGGAGCTGCAGAGAAATTAAATGTGACGTATCCGTCAGCATCTTCTTGTGCAACACTGTTTCCTTGCTTAACTCCGGCAATGTAGAGAGACCAGTTTGTAACGTCTTCTGCATTGATAGAACCAATATTTCGGAATCGAACAGCTTGAAGATTGACTTCATTGACGCCAACAGAAACCTGCTGCTGCCAAAATCGAAGACCTTCTTGTGGGTCGACGTTTGAAGCAGATGGAGTTGCTGTTGAACCTGTTGCGAAATCAATGGTTGCAAATGAAGATGATGGGTTTGCAGCGATTGTGTGTACGGCTCCCATGAGTGGGAATGAACCGGATGCCTTACCACCGCTTGAGAATTCAATATCAGTAGATGCAGCAATGTTCACACCAATTGTTTGACCATTTGTGCTTGAAGCAATGTCAGTTCGTACGTTCAATGTTTTTGAAGAACCTGCTGGCAATGTAACAATACCGGCAGCGTCATTGATCGTCACTTTTCCAGATGAAACTGTTGCTGCATCGGTCAAACGCACAAATCCATCAAACAAGTAAACGTTTGAAAGCGTTGTGTCTGAAGAAACACCTGTTCGAGTCAACATGACTTTCGTCAACTTCACTTCTGCAGTTGAGTTGTTTGTCAATGTCAGGTGTGCTACGTCAGCAACGCCTTGTCCTGAAATAAGTGTTGAAGCGACTGGAGAACCTGAGAAACTGGCAGTCACATCTTTTGAGGTGACATATTCAGAAGTGGTTACCATTTGTCCAGCATCAGTCAAATTCGCTTGTTTGCTTGTGATGTCTGAACCGGCTGGAATTGTAGCCAAGTCAACGCCTGTTCCTGAAAGAACAAAACCAGACTTAAACATGTTGGCTGACATTCCATCCATGGTGACTTTCATTTTCTTTGCACCCCAGATGAGGTAGGTGTCAGTGCCACTCTTCACAAGGGCACCTTCGTAAGCTTTAGCAGCACTGGTGAGTGAGTCTCCTACAGAGTAATCGACAAAGAATACATCTGGAACATCATCGATGTATTGATTCCAGTTGTCGCCTGCAAGGCCCTTTGCGACTGCTTCGGATTCTACCCAGTGAATTGAACCGTCGCGAGCAACGGCATATACTTTTTCATCGCTTGTAATTTTGATCCATCGAGCACCTGGGCGGTACACAATGTTTCCAGCGAGTGTGATGTTTGCGAGTTCTGAATCAGAAATCGTTTGGACACCACTAAAATCGTTGTACCATGAGAAGAAAGTCTTCTCGTTTGGGAACGAGTATCGTTGACCATCTGAACCGTAGTAATACACGGTTGAGAGTGTGGTTCCCTTGATCAGTTCGCCATACGAAGCAGCAGAAGCTGATTGTGGAACAAGTGCAGCAAAACCGACAGACCAGAGAATGGTTGCGGCTGCGACTGCAACAGTCAACGAGCGTTTTGCGATAGAATTGGTCATAAGAATTTCAGAGTTTGCTCAGTTTGAAGGCCCTGAGCGAGCCTGTAACTATTAATAACACACAACGACCATTGCTGGCCTCGACCTTGAGTCATGTGGTGTCTAAAAGACGTTCCTTTTGAGCTGGATCCGTGCTCAAAAGGTGAGTAAGACTTCCTTCTTATTAAGAAAGAAACCTGACTCAAAATTATTGAGTACTTGCTGCTGCAACTTCCAATTTGACTTCTTTTAACAACTGAAAAGCTCGACGATATTCACCAGCATCTTTAAGCACAATGGCTTGATCAACTTTTTCTTGTTTGGTGCCATCCAAAACCAACGTCAACACATCTGCCAGTTCTTTTTCAAACGTCTTTCCTAACTCAAACGCCGTGGCTTCATCAGCAGATGTTTCGTGTGCGGTAATAATCACACTAACAGCTTCATCAGATGTTTCTTCAAGAAGCGCCTGAACTTCGTCGACTTCATCTTTAACGTTGGCTGGTGCATTTAAACCAGAATCTGCAACCGTGGCTTTATAGGCTGTTGATTTTCGACCCAATTCTTTTGCAAGTTCCGTTTGAGTTGATGATTGCGTTTCTGCCTGCAAATCTTCTCGAATGGTTTGAACTTCTTTTTTAAACTGACGCACGGCCAACAACACCGCACTTGCATCTTCTTGATACGAGTGTGCTGTTAACTCAACCATTTCTTCCAAACGTCGAGATGTAAACTCAACTTGAAGCTTTGCTTTTTGCTCAGGTGAAAACGCAACAAACAGTTGTGTTTTCTCAAGTGAAAGTTTGACCGGATAAAACAGATCTCCGGGAAGCGCTTTTGTCGAGACGTTACTTGCCCCAATCCATGTGCCAACAAGCAAGACAAATACAGCCGCACCAATCATGAGTGGTTTCATCATCACATGCGAAAACTGCCACACATAATATTCTACATAATCTCGAACATCATAACATTCTTGTGAAACATTCGCCTCAAGTCCACAACGCTTGGACACCAAATTCCAAGATGCATCAACGTCAAAACTCCGGTTGAAATCCGGAGTCTCTTTGAGGTTTTGCATGAGAGTTGTGATGTCTTGATCGTTCATAATTCACCAAATTTTTCTCGAATGGTTTTGCGTAATTTTTTTATCGCCCGATTCAATGTTACCGATACAACGTTTTCTGTTTTTCCCAGCTGTCTTGCAATATCCTTAATTCTGAATCCTTCCAGATATCTGAGCTGAATGAGTTCTGTTTCTTCGTCTCGCAGCCCGCGCATCGCATCTTTTAAAAGTTCCACATCAACTTGCGCAATCAACGCTTCATGAATAGGTGCAGCCACATCTCGATCTTCATCATCCGCACGCGCCAATGAAAGCGGATCAGGATTGTGATCACGATGTTGATAAAACTCAGCTACCATTCCACGAGCTATTGTGTGAATCAATCCTGAAACAGAATCGATCATTGCGCTTTGTGCGTACGTCCAAAACCGCAACCAAATCTCCGCATACATATCTTCCACGTCTTCGTGTTTTGAAAGACGTAATTTTAGAAATCGATCAATTCGAGGCCCAAATTCACGTACAAGAATTTCAAAGGCTTTTTGATCTCGAAAGGCTCGAATGCGAAATAAGAGAAATTGTTCTTTTTTGGATTCCACAGGTGTAGCCGTGATTTAGAAGAAAATCTTAACAATGCAAAGAAGACTACGCTAAAATAAGGAAAAAATCAAGGATTTCATCTCAAAAACTTGACTTGAACGCAATTTTTGTTTACACTGGAGTAAACAAAATCACTTATCCACTGTATGTATGCCTACAAAAGAAACAATTCGTCTTTCTGTCTCTGAAGCCGCAAAAATGTTTGGAGTGAGTCAGGTGACCATTCGACGTGCAATCAAAGACCAAGAAGTCACGTACGTCGTTGTTCAAGGTCGATATAAAATGAATTTTGAATCACTTTTACGCTGGTCTCAGCGTACCACAACGGTTCGTAACAAACGTGATCAACGTGGAGTCGGTCAATTTGTTGAACAATGGAAAATTCACAATCGTCTTTTTTCTCCAAATCCGGACCAGACCAAAGAGGAATGATATGCCTCGTTTTTTGACCACGAGCCTCATGATTCTCCTGCTTCTCGTTTCAACATGGCCGGCAATCACTCGTGCAAAA
>CAYIPP010000060.1:0-5538 GCA_964365355.1 uncultured Gammaproteobacteria bacterium | reverse complement strand
GCATGTAAGAATAGTATAACCTATTTGTGTAAATAGGGGTGAGTAGTTACGAAAATCGATACGCTCTTTTGTATCCTTGTGATAAAATACATTGGTTATGGAACCAACGATTGAACAATTACATGATTTACTTGTTCCTTCTGGAGAAGTGTCTGAGGAGGATTTTGAAAAAGCGCGTATCGCAAAAGAAGCTTCTGAAATTGGAGTAGTGAATGTTTTGATTTCGCGTGGACTTGTAAAGGATGCAACCGTTGGAACATATTTGGGGGAGTATTATCACGTTCCATTTGTCAGTTTAAAAAATGCCCATGCCTCAAGTGAGGTGGCACAATTATTACCTGAAGCATTTGCACGTCGTCATTTACTTTTGCCCATCAAAGCAGAAGATTATTCGTATGTCATTGCAACAAGTACACCTGATAATTTACTTGAACGATCGTTGTTGGAAAAGTATTTGCGTCATCCAATTGAGTTTGTCTATGCCACACCATTGGATTTAAAAACGCACATGTATTTGTTTGCCAAGGATCCGACAAAGGGGTTGGAAGCAATTTTGCAAAAGAAATCAGCAGATCCAGATGCACCGGATACAACAACAATCGAGCTTGTCGATGCAATTATTGATTACGCCTATCAAGGTGGTGCATCAGATATTCATATTGAACCGGAAGAATCCTATACAAAAGTTCGTTTTCGTCAGGATGGGTTGCTTCATGATATTTTCACCCTTCCGTCTTCTTTGCATGATAATGTGATGACACGATTAAAAGTGTTGGCAAAATTAGCAACAGATGAACGCAGAACTGCACAGGATGGAAAAATTCGTCACAAGACAAAATGGGGTGAAAAGGTAGAGGTACGATTATCGCTCATTCCCACCACGCATGGAGAAAAATCCGTGATGCGTTTGTTGGCTGATCGGAGTGGGTCGTACAATCTTTCGACATTAGGTCTTGCGGAAGAAGATTATCGAAAGGTCTCTGACGTTATCCATCGACCCTGGGGTATGATTCTTGTAACAGGACCAACAGGATCAGGGAAAAGCACTTCTTTATATTCGATTTTAACCGTTTTAAATAAACGAGAGGTAAATATCACCACCATCGAAGATCCGGTTGAATTTGATATTGAAGGCGTAACGCAGATTCAGGTAAATGAAAAAACAGGCTTAACGTTTGCCAAGGGACTACGATCCATTGTTCGACAAGATCCTGATATTGTCATGGTAGGTGAGATTCGTGATTCAGAAACAGCAAATATTGCCGTCAACGCAGCCATGACCGGTCACCTTGTACTCTCGACACTCCACACAAATGATTCCGCAACAGCGTTTCCTCGTTTGCAAGATATGGGTGTTGAAGATTTTTTGATTGCTTCCACGGTCAATATTGTTATTGCTCAACGTTTAGTGAGAAAGATTTGTCCAAATTGTATTGAGGAAATTGACTCTGACACAGTTCATGAAAAAATTATTCAACAAAATTTTTACATCAAACAATTTTTGCAGGATCTTACACAAAAAAAAGTGTTAAAATCCTTAAAAACATTTCGTGGAAAAGGGTGTTCCGTGTGTCACAAAAGTGGGTATCACGGACGTGTGGGTGTCTTTGAGGTTCTCACGGTAGACGAGACGATTCGAGAAGCAATCATGGCTCATAAAAATGCAGATGAAATTCGTACACTTGCATTGCAACAAGGAATGACAACGATGGTGTATGATGGACTCAGAAAAATGCTTTCCGGTCAAACAACGCTCGAAGAAATTTTACGTGTAACGAAAGAATAATTTTGTATGGAGGAATTAAAATCGTACATTGAATTTGCTCATAAAAAACAGGCATCCGATGTACACTTGGTTTCCGGTGCGTCTGCGATGATGCGTGTGCATGGTCAGCTATCCATAATAAAAAAAGATGTCTTAACGCCAACGGCAATCATAAAAATCGCAGCGGCGCTGCTTGATCAAACACAACTCAAGCGACTGGATGAACTAGGTGATGTTGATGTGGGGGTTGTGATCTCTGAAGTTGGATTGCGTGTGAATATTCATAAGCAAACTGAAGGATTGTCGCTGGCAATTCGGTTAATCCCATCAAAAATTCCCACACCCGATGAATTGGGATTTCATGAAACCATGCGACAGATCCCTCTGATGGAAGAAGGTTTTGTTATTGTCAGTGGTGCAACTGGGACAGGAAAATCTACAACGCTCGCTTCCATTCTCCAAGAAATCAATACAACGTCAGCACGTCACATCATTACGTTGGAAGATCCAATCGAATATAGATTTTCTCAGCAAAAATCGTTAATCGAACAACGACAGTTAGGTTTGCATTTTCCTTCGTTTGAAAAAGGATTGCGACATGTTCTTCGACAAGACCCTGACGTGATTGTTGTTGGAGAAATGCGTGATCCAGAAACAATTTCGCTTGCATTAACCGCTGCGGAAACAGGACATCTTGTGCTTTCAACACTCCATGCACCAAATGCGGCTGAGGTGGTCGAACGCATCGTCAATGTGTTTGAGGGAGCACAACAAAAGCAAGTGCTTGTTCAGCTTGCTGCTACACTGAAGATTGTGGTCGCACAAAAACTTCTCCCCAGTATTGATGGTGGATTGGTCGCTGCTCGTGAAGTATTAACTTCGACTGTGGCTGTACAAAATGCGATACGACAAAATAATTTGTCTGTGATTCGTTCATCTATCGAAACAGGGAAGAAACAAGGAATGATTACGATGGATCTGTCCATAAAAGAATTGCAAAAACAAGGGTTGATTGAATAGTCTTATGTCCCAAGAACAATTGCCTTGGTATAAACGTGACATCTCACTGTTTCCTGTGAGCTTGGTTGATATTGTGACCATGACAGAGAATTTGTCTGTCATGTTGGCAGCCGGACTTACGGTTTCGGAATCATTGGATGTACTTGCAGAACAATCAACAGGAAAATTGAAAACCGTCTTGGATCGAGTCAATCGAGAGGTGAAGGCAGGTGGAATGTTGGGTGATGCGCTCGAAAAAGAATACAAAACATTTGGTCCGATTTTTATTAGTTCTATTCGTGTTGGTGAAGGATCCGGCACGCTTTCGGAAAATCTGACACATATGGCAGAACAAATGGAACGAGATTTGGAAGTACGCCGAAATATCTCAGGTGCGATGTTGTATCCATCCATTGTGATTGTGGCAACAATTTTACTGAGTCTTGCGCTGGCCACGTTTGTTCTTCCTCAAATGACAAGTATTTTTCGTTCGTTGGATGTAGAACTTCCTTGGTCAACACGAACACTCATTTTTATTGCGGATTTATTCCAAGAACACGGTGCGATTGTCACACCGCTTGTGATTGTGGGATTGACCTCCTTTGTCTACTTGCTCAAACGTCGATGTATGCAGCCGGTTGTTCATCGACTTGCGCTCATCCTTCCCGGAGTGAAAACGTTTGTGCATGAACTCAATCGGGCGCGATTTTGTCGGGCGATTGGAACGATGTTGCAAAGCGGAATTCCGATTCAAGAAGCGCTCGGTATTATTGTGGATGCTATGCCAAATTATGTGTATAGAAAATCCGTTGCCAGAATGCATACAGAGATTGAATCCGGAGAAAGTTTTTCAGAGATTATCGAACAGTTCCCCAAGCTCTATCCGAAAATGGTGCAACGCATGATCGCTGTGGGTGAGCGTTCGGGAGGATTGGCGGATTCGTTGTTGTATCTTGCGCGATTTTACGAACAAAAGGTCTCGATCAAAGCTAAGAGTATTTCCACCATCATCGAACCGCTGCTGCTCATCTTTATTGGCCTTGGTGTTGCATTTGTGGCGCTTTCAATCTTTACGCCAATTTACTCAGTGACGGAAGAGATTAGTTTTTAGTATGAATCGTGCAGGTTTCACACTTGTTGAATTGTTGATCGTGTTTTCGATTTCCATGATGTTGTTCGGAATTATTGGGAACATTGCCTCAAATACGTATCCGAAAAATCAACTTCGATCTGAAACACAAACCGTGGTGCAAACGATCAGACAAGCACAAGTACTGACAATCGCACGAAAAAATGACACAGTGTGGGGAGTGCATGTTGAAGGGGCGACGCTGACGTTATTTGGCGGTTCCTCTTACGAAACGCGTGATGAATCACTCGATAGAACGCATGTGTTTCCATCAGGTGTCATCGTCAGTGGTCTGACAGATGTTGTCTTTATTCCTTTGAAAGGAACCACAGAACAGACAGGTCAGATCACTCTTTCCTCACAAGCGACAGCAGAATCTTTCTCATTGACGATTAATGAGAATGGCGTCGTGAGTTTTTGATTGTTTTTATGCAACATCAACGCGGTCAATCTTTACTGGAAGTGGTTCTTGTGACGTTTTTATTTGGTATTGTTACAACAGGGTTATTGTCCACGCTTCTTTCATCTTCTTTTATTTCTTCTCGTGGAGTCGAATATAGTTTGGGTGCAGGATATATTCAAGAAGCTATCGAAGCCGTACGTTCCGTTCGCAATCGTGATTGGTCTGAGATGGTCAATGGAACTCATGGACTTACAACGATTGATGGTCATTATGATTTTTCTGGTACGTCTGATTTGCTTGACAACGGAAAGTATACACGAACGATCACGATTGAAGATGTGTATCGGACCGCAAGTTTGTCCGGTGATATCGTTGAGATGGGCATCTTGGATGCTGCCACAAAACGTGTGACGGTAAATGTGACATGGGAAGTGCCTGCCGGACTGATAAAAAATATTGATTCCGTTTTTTATGTGACTAACTGGGATCAGGAATCTTGGATTCAGACACTGACGGAGGATTTTGCTTTGGGGTTTGAAAATAGTACAGATGTGACAACAACGTCTAATGGGGAAGTCATACTGCGTGCACATAACGCGGATTGGGAACACATTCAATCGCAATATCGTTTTGGACTCTCAGGAGATGGTGATCGCAAGGCGCTCTTTATCGATCCGGACTCTGATTTGATGTATGTTCTTGGCGAGTCAAATGCAGAACAGGAGTTGCATGTATTAGATGTGAGCGATGTTTCTCGAGATCAGCCAACCGTTATCACATCTCTTGAATGTTCATCCTGTAATGATTTTATCCTTTATGAAGGAAACATCTACATTGCTGCCCATGAAAGTAGTTTTGGGGCTGAAGTGGCAATCTTTCATGCTTCGACCATGGCGCCTGTTGCAACCATTGATTTACCTGGGAGTAATTCCGCAAACGATCTCACAATTGTAGGCGATACACTTGTTGTAGTGCGTGGGTATGATGTTAATGAACAAGAAGTGGTGTTTTACGATATCAGTGATCCCACAGTTTCAGTGTATCTGGGAGGAACGGATGTTGCCTATTCACTTCAAGAAGTTTCCTTTGACGGCACGAGCGCTTTTGCGACTTCTTTTGATGATACCAATGAATTAACAGCTATTCGTCAGTCAGATTTTTCTATTGTTGACACACTGGATTTATCCGGAACGGCAACTACTGACGGAATCGATGTGTTTGGTTCATTTGTGTATGTGGGTA
>CAYIPP010000059.1:0-5543 GCA_964365355.1 uncultured Gammaproteobacteria bacterium | reverse complement strand
AAGCAGAACGAGAAGTTGTGTATAACGAATTCAAAGAACATGAAGGCGAACTCGTGAATGGAACGGTTCAACGACGAGAAGGTCGTGTGGTGCTTGTTGATCTTGGTCGAACAACCGCGATTATGCGTCCGGAAGATCAAATCGCATTTGAACGATATAATTCAGGTGATCGACTGAAAGTCTATGTTCGTCAGGTTGGTCTGACAACAAAAGGGCCTGAAATTTTAGTTTCACGCACATCAGAAGATTTCGTGCGTAAATTATTTGAAATTGAAATCCCCGAAATTGCCGAAGGAACCGTGGTGATCAAGTCGGTTGCGAGAGAACCAGGATCCCGATCCAAGGTCGCTGTGTCCACTGATGATGATTCGATTGATCCGATCGGCGCGTGTATTGGTCAACGAGGTTCTCGTATCCAAACGATTATTTCAGAATTAGGTGGAGAAAAAGTTGATATTATCGAATGGGATGCAGATCCAAAAACATTTATGATTCATGCCTTGTCGCCGGCAAAAGTTTCTGAAGTGGTTATTCAGGAAAGTACTCATACTGCATCTGTGAAAGTGGAAGCGGACCAGTTGTCTTTAGCCATTGGAAAAGGTGGACAAAATGTTCGTTTGGCGGCTCATTTGACAGGATGGAAAATTACGATTTCCGAGACAGAAGGCGAGGAATCGTTTGAGGCGGAATCCCAAGCTGAAGTTCCAGTGGAATCCCCTACAGAAGAACAGATCAATGAATCCACACAAGTGTCATCAGAAACGTAACGTATGGATATTTTTCACACAGTATTGACGCAACCCATCTTCAATCTTCTTGTTTTTTTGTATAACGTTATTCCTGGTTCGGACATGGGATTTGCAATCATTTCTTTGACGATTATCATCAAGCTTGTTTTGTGGCCGTTTATGAATTCGTCGTTAAAGTCACAAAAAGCTTTACAGGATCTGCAACCAAAAGTCGAAGAAATAAAAGAACACTATAAAAATGATAAAGAAGGATTAGCAAAAGCCATGATGGCATTGTATCAACAAGAAAAAGTGAATCCGTTTTCTTCTTGTCTTCCGCTTCTGATTCAATTTCCGATTTTGATTGCGCTGTATCGTGTCTTATTACTTGGATTCGATCCTGCATCATTGGATCAATTATATAATTTTGTACCGAATCCAGGTGAGATTCAGAATATGTTCTTGGGATTTTTGGATTTGTCCGTTGCGAATGTGTGGTTGGCAGTTATTGCCGGTGTGTTTCAATTTTTCCAAACACGCATGTTGATGAGTAAACGTCCGCCAAAGGTCGTTGTTGCAAGCAAAGGGGCCAAAGATGAATCCATGCTTGCATCTATGAATAAGTCCATGCTGTATTTTATGCCGATTATGACCGTGTTAATCGGTATGAGTTTACCTGGAGGACTGGCGTTGTATTGGGTGACGGTGACCGTTGTCTCTATCGTGCAGCAATACATTGTTTTTAAAAGTACAAAGCAAGAGAAGGTAGTATGATACGGGTGTATGAGTGAGCCAACAGATTTAGAACTCTCAATTTTTCGAACGATCTGTTGGTTTTCTGTTTTTTCTCTTCCACTTTCCCGATTTGATATCTGGAAGTGGTTGCTTCGTCCAGCAAGAGCTTATGATATGAGCGAAGTTGATGTTGTGCTCGATCGAAGTGATTGGTTAAGATCGCGTCTGACAACACATCAGGGTTTTTGGATGCTCAAACAGGTGTCTGTCCAAACATCTACTCAAAATCAACATCGTGCATTTTTGGATGCAACGAGAAAATTTCGAACATTGCGTCGTGCCTCACGTTTTTTTGCCTCGCTTCCGTCTGTGCAAAGCGTGGCGGTTGCCAATACACTTGCCTGGTGGCACACGGGTCCGGAAAGTGATATCGATCTGTATATCATTACAAAACCAAAGAGTATCTGGTCATCACGTTTTTTTCTTGTACTCCCATTTCTCATCTCCGGGCATCGCCCTCATGATGTGCATCATGGCTTATCACAGGATCCATTTTGTTTTAGTTTTTTTTCAACAACAAATGGATTGCAACTTGAAGATTTGCAATGGAATGAGAAAGACTACTATCTTGCTTACTGGATAAAATCATTAGTACCGATTTTTGATCGTTCCGATTCGTTTTCTCAGCTGCACACCTTGAACAAATGGTCGGATGTGCTTTTGCCAAATGCCCGACAGAGACGTATTCATCCGTTCCATCGACCAGATTGGCATCTGTATCTTCCCATTCAGTGGTCTGTGTTTGAGCCGATGTTTCGTTGGATTCAACGTTACCGATTTCCTGAAGGACTTCGAGCGCTTGCGAATAAAGATTCTCGAGTGGTGATCAGCGACGATCGGTTAAAATTTCATGAGAATGATCGACGTCAGGAGTTTATGCAACGATTCCAAGATGTGTACGATCGAACGATATGAAAGAAAAAATGGCGAATTGGCTTCTATTGATTGGAGTGTTTCTTCTTCCTTGGCAAACACAATGGATTGCTGTTTCCCAACTGAATGCCGGTGGGGTATCTGACTATGGACGTCTTGCTCTTGGTGTTTCACAAGTGATTATTTTGCTCGTGACGTGTCTACGTGGTCGTCCACACTACACAACAGAACAAACGAGGGTTGTGCAAGCGGAGTATGTTTTTCTAGGTGTTGTTTTTTTCTCTATTGCATTTACAAGATTTTTTTCAGTTGGTATCGCACAAGCGTTACAGATTATTTTTGCCTTCTTTCTTTTTACCAACCTGTGCGACAGGCGCACACATCACAAAGAAGTTGTGATGGCATTTATCTGCGGATTACTGGTTCCTGTGATGTTGGGGTGGTGGCAGGTTTTGACAGGTCATTCGCCTGAATCCATGTGGTTAGGACTTGCCTATCAAGATGCTCACGTAGTTGGAACAGCAGTTGTAGAAACAGATACCGGACGTCAGTTGCGTGCCTACGGATCATTTCCTCATCCGAATATATTTGGTGGCTATCTTGTAGTTGGATTGCTCGTACTTTTTGGGAGGATTCAGTTTTTATCATCGCGTTACGCACGAAGTGTTGTGACTGTCTCGACGATGTTGTTGAGTTCCATGTTGATTTTGACGTTTTCACGTGGAGCTTGGCTTGGAGTTTTTTTTGGATGTATCACGATCGTTGGGCTGATGTGGTTTCATCGACAGACATTGTCATCTCATCAACGTGTATTCATGTTGGTTGGAAGTGTGTGTGTGATCGCGACACTCGGTCTGTTTCACACACAGGTCGTTTCGCGTGTGAGGGCACAAGGACGCGTCGAACAGATTTCTGTCACAGAACGTGTGTCTCAATATACACATTTTTTTGATGTCTTTTCATTAAATCCTCTGTTTGGTGTTGGTCCTGGCGCCTATACATTTGCCTTAGCTCGCATAGAACCCGGTTGGGAGGTTTGGGATTATCAACCCATACACAATCTGTTCTTGTTGGTCATAAGCGAATTGGGATTGCTGGGATTGTTGGCATGGTTACATGTTGTGTGGAAGATTGTTCGCATGAATTTGAGCATTGTGAAAACAACAGAGGGTATGTTCAAGATAGGACTTGGTATTGCTCTGCTGGTGATTGGAAGTTTTGATCATTATCTTTGGTCACTCTGGCCTGGTCTGGCATTGTCGGCTTTGGTCTGTTCTTTTTTAGCTCAGTCTCCCAAGAGAATCGATTCCGTGAATAAAAAAGATATCTCTTGACAGATTTGTTTCTCTCCGTAAAATGAAATCGCTAGCACTCTAGACGTGAGACTGCTAGCGTGTTTTAATCATCTAATTTGTATCGAATTTCTATGAAACTTACACCTATTTCAGATCACATTGTGGTCAAACCGGTTGCTGCGGAAGAAAAATCCGCATCAGGAATCATTATTCCAGACACTGTCAGCAAAGAACGACCAGAACGAGGAGAGGTGATTTCCGTTGGACCAGGTCGGGAATTGGAAACTGGTTCACGTTCACACATGGACGTGCAGCCTGGCCAAGTTGTTCTTTTTAAAAAATATGCTCCAGACGAAGTGAAAGTACATGGAGAAGAATTCCTTCTGATTCGCATGGAAGACATTATGGCAATTGTTGAATAACTAGTGAAGTTTATTCTTACTAATCTCTGAAAATAGAATTATGGCAAAACAAATTGCATTTAACGAAGATGCACGACATGCACTCAAGCGTGGGGTTGATCAATTGGCAAATGCGGTGAAAGTCACATTGGGTCCCAAAGGACGAAATGTGATTTTGGACCGTGGATATGGAGCGCCTGTTGTCACAAAAGATGGAGTGACAGTCGCAAAAGATATCGAACTCGAAAATAAGTTTGAAAACATGGGCGCTGAGCTTGTGAAAGAAGTCGCAAGTAAGACCAATGATGTTGCCGGTGATGGAACCACAACCGCAACCGTTCTTGCGCAAGCCATGATCACGGAAGGGTTGCGAAATGTCACAGCAGGAACCAATCCTCAGGCACTTCGACGTGGAATTGAAAAAGGCGTAGAGGCGATTGTCAAGGAAATTAAAGACAAAATCGCGAGTCCAATCAAAGGAGAAGAAATTGAAAAAGTTGCTTCCATCTCAGCAAACGACAAAGAAATTGGTTCCGTGATTGCCAAAGCCATGGAACAAGTTGGAAACAACGGTGTGATCACCGTTGAAGAGTCTCAATCCTTTGGCGTGGAGGTGGAAGTGGTCGAAGGCATGCAGTTCGACAAAGGCTATGTCTCTCCGTATATGATCACCAACACAGAACGCATGGAAGCCGAGTATCAAGATGCCTATGTCTTGATCACGGATAAAAAAATTAGTTCTGTTCAAGACATTGTTCCCCTGTTAGAAAAGGTTGCTGCGACAGGAAAAAAAGAACTGGTTATTATTGCGGAAGATGTGGACGGTGAAGCGCTGACCACACTTGTGTTGAATAAGTTGCGAGGAGCGTTCCACACATTGGCCATTAAAGCGCCGGGTTTTGGCGATCGACGCAAGGCCATGTTGCAAGATATTGCGATTTTGACAGGCGGAAAATTAATCACCGAAGAAGTTGGATTAAAACTTGAGTCTATTGAATTGAATGATTTAGGACAAGTCCGAAAAATTGTTTCATCAAAAGATCACACCACGATCGTTGAGGGTCATGGAGACAAAGCGGCGATTGAAGATCGGGTGAGACAATTGAAAACTGAATGGGAAACAGTGACATCAGATTTTGAAAAAGAAAAGTTGCAAGAACGTATTGCAAAATTATCCGGAGGTGTGGCTGTGATCAAAGTAGGTGCGGCTACAGAAACAGAAATGAAGGAAAAGAAACACCGAGTAGAGGATGCTGTGTCTGCGACCAAAGCTGCGGTGGAAGAAGGCATCGTTCCTGGAGGTGGGGTTGCACTCATTCGTGCAATGGCTGCTCTTGATCTTATTTCCTTAAATGGAGATGAACGCATGGGGCTTGATATTTTGCGACGAGCACTTGAGGAACCACTTCGCATGATTGCACAAAATGCAGGAAAAGATGGCTCTGTTGTGG
>CAYIPP010000058.1:0-5583 GCA_964365355.1 uncultured Gammaproteobacteria bacterium | reverse complement strand
CTATTTCTTATGTCAGAACCTATTCAAACAACACAAGTCATTCAAGAAACAGCTCAAGCTGTTGAAGCAACAGGAGGACTTGGCATGTTGGGAATCAACCTGAAAATTTTTCTGGCACAACTAGCTAACTTCTTGGTTGTCTTGGTTGTTCTTTGGAAATGGGTCTATCAACCAATAGTGAAGATGCTTGATGCCCGAAGTGAACGCATTGAAAAAAGTATCAACCATGCGGAAGCAATTGAGACAAAAATGCTGACGGTGGAAGAGGATCAAAAAAAATTATTACAACAAACAAAACTTGAAGCCGTGCGAATGCTCGAACAAGCTCGTGAAGATACGGAACGCAGAAAACAAGAGCAAGTAGAAGTGGCCAAACAAGAAGTTCAACAGGTGATTGCACAAGGAAAAGAACAGCTTCGATCTGAAAAAACTCAGATGCTTCGAGAAGCAAAAGAAGAAATGATCGAGATAGCTGTGGCGGCGGCTCGAAAAATTTTGGAGGATGGTATTGACGAAAAAAAATCTCAAAAAATTGCTGAACAGACGGTTAATCAGTTGACGTAATCTATGAGATACATACCAAAACAACTCGCAGGACTATTGATCGATATCTGCGAAACAGAAAAACAATCACTTCCAGAAATCACCGATGCCTTTATCACACTCATGGCCGAACAGAAAAATTTAGGAATGCTGCGAGAAGTTGCCGAGGCAATTGAGTGTGTTTGGAAGGAGCGTTATGGAGCTGCGACTATCACGATTGAATCCGCTCATCCGCTCACAGTAGCACTGAAAAAAAAATTGAACACTCTTTCATATGGAGCTGAACTCAAAGAATGCATTAATGAATCCTTCATTGGCGGAGCGCGAGTCCGGATTGATGATCGCATGATTGATGGTTCAATCGTCGGGTATCTCTCACAACTAAAACATCTGTGGAACGCTTCTTAAATGAGAAAATTTTCCTTTGTAATTTCTCCTATGACTTCAAAAACAGACATTCTCAAGGCTCTCAAAAATTCGCTTGAGAAATTCCATGCCGAGGCAAAAGAAGAACAAGTCGGAACCGTCGTCTCTGTTGGAGACGGAACAGCTCGCATGACCGGACTTACACAGGCACGTGCGTCGGAAATGCTGGAATTTCCAGGCCAAATTTATGGTGTTGTACTGAATCTAGAAGAAGATGGTGTTGGTGCTGTCATTCTTGGAAACGCTGCTGATATCAAAGAAGGTGATTTGGTCAAAACGACCGGTCGTATTTTATCTGTCCCAATTTCTGATGACATCCTTGGTCGTGTCGTTGACCCACTTGGAAATCCTGTTGATGGGAAAGTCAAACTTCATGCAACGAAGTATTTTCCGATTGAAAAAATTGCTCCTGGTGTCATGACACGGAAATCCGTAGGCGTTCCTTTGCAAACAGGAATAAAAGCTATTGATTCAATGATTCCAATTGGACGTGGGCAACGAGAACTTATCATCGGAGATCGACAAACCGGAAAAACAGCTATTGCTGTTGATACAATCATCAATCAAAAAGGCCAAGGTGTGAAGTGTATTTATGTCGCGATCGGTCAGAAAGAATCAAAGATTGCAAAAATTGTTGCAAAGCTTGAAGAAGCTGGTGCAATGGAATACACAACTGTTGTGATTGCTGGCGCATCTGCTCCAGCCGCGTTGTCCTATATTGCGCCATTTACGGGTTGTACCATTGGTGAATATTTTATGGCCAAAGGCGAGGATGCACTTGTTATTTACGACGACTTGTCAAAACAAGCATGGGCCTACCGAGAAATTTCTCTCTTACTTCGACGTCCACCAGGTCGTGAAGCCTATCCGGGGGATGTGTTTTATCTTCACTCACGTTTACTCGAGCGTGCAGCACGTGTGAATGAAGAAAATGGTGGCGGATCCCTTACAGCCTTGCCAATTATTGAAACGCAGGCCGGTGACGTTTCAGCGTATATTCCAACCAACGTGATTTCTATTACGGATGGTCAGATCTATCTTGAGACGGATTTGTTTTATCGCGGTATTCGACCAGCCTTAAACGTTGGACTTTCTGTATCTCGTGTGGGATCGGCTGCTCAGACAAAGGCCATGAAAAAAGTAGCAGGGAAATTGCGTTTGGACTTGGCACAATTTCGTGAACTGGAAGCATTTGCACAATTCGCGACAGATTTGGATCCACAAACGCGTGCACAAATTGAACGTGGTCGTCGAACAACAGAACTGTTGAAACAACCACAATATCAGCCAGTGCCATTTGAACAACAAGTTGCCGTCATTTATGCGGTGACAAATGGATACTTGGATCAGGTTTCGCTTGAACATGTTGTTGAATGGGAACAAGCGTTCCAGACGTATCTGTTGGCTTCCGGAGCAGATACACTCGAAATGTTACGCGTTGAAAAAGCCCTGACAGAAGAAATCGAATCAATGCTTAAGAAGCATATTGAAGCATTCAATGGTACGTTTGCGGAAGGACAAAACTAATCACTTCATGTCATTGTCTTGTGGCTGTTCAAACACGCACAATTAAACGACGCATTAAATCCGTCACCAATACACGCAAAATTACGAAAGCGATGGAATTGGTTTCCGCAAGTAAAATGCGCAAAGCCGTAAATTCGGTATTGATGTCTAAACCCTATGCCAGATTGGCTTGGGAAGCAGTTGGATCAATCGCGACAAAAATTGATACATCTCTTCATCCGCTTTTACGACAAACAGATCACGTCAAGACTGTTCTTGTTCTTCTATTGTCTTCAGATCGTGGGTTGGCTGGTGGATATAACTGGAACATTATAAAAATGGCAATGCAAAAAATGCGCCAACTTGGTGATGGAATGAGCATCCAAACGATTTGTATTGGAAAACGTGGTGCTGATGCAATGCGTCGTGCTCAACAACCCATTCTTGCCAGTTTCACGGAAATGACAAACAACACAAAATTTGAAGACTTGTTGCCGATTAGTCGCATGGTCATCGAGGAATTTTCAAAAGGAACCTATGACAAAGTCCTGGTTGTCTATACAGATTTTGTAAGTGCGATCACGCAAAAACCCATGGTGATTGAACTGCTTCCTCTGGGAACACCTGAATCACTAAAATCACTTGGTGAAGTTGGACACGAGCAAGCAGAAAAACAAGCAAAAGCTGGAGAATACCTATTTGAACCATCACCAACAGAAGTATTGAATAAAATTTTGCCAAGATTAGTCGAGACTATGGTATACCAAGCTGTTCTCGAAGCTGCAGCATCCGAACATTCAGCGCGTATGATGGCTATGCGAAACGCATCAGATAGTGCGGCTGAAATGCTCGACGATCTCACCTTTACCTTTAACCAAGCACGTCAAGCCGGAATCACACAAGAAATTGCTGAGATCAGTTCTGGAAAGGCGGCGTTAGAGAAGTACTAACACCATTACAAACCCTATGTCTCACAAAGGAATAATTGCACAAGTCATCGGGCCGGTCGTTGATGTCCGGTTCGAACAAGCAGAGCTCCCAAAAATTTATACCGCGCTCAAAGTGAAAAATGGCGATCAAGAGCTGGTTCTTGAAGTTGCACAACACATTGGGCATCGAGTAGTGCGAACCGTGGCGATGTCGACAACAAACGGATTGCAACGTGGTATGGAAGTTGAAAACACCGGTTCACCAATTTCTGTGCCTGTTGGTCCGGAAACTCTTGGTCGTATGTTCAATGTAATTGGTGATCCAATCGATCAACTTGGTAAGGTAAAAACAAAACGTCGTGATCCAATTCACAAAAAAGCGCCATCGTTTGATCAACAGTCGACCGTTGATGAAGTCTTTGAAACAGGAATTAAAGTCATCGATTTGATTTGTCCATTTTTGAAAGGTGGAAAAACCGGTTTGTTTGGTGGTGCCGGAGTTGGAAAAACCGTGTTGATTCAGGAGCTCATTCACAACATTGCAAAAGAGCATGGTGGATATTCTGTGTTTGCGGGAGTGGGGGAGCGCACACGAGAAGGAAATGACTTGTATCAAGAAATGAAAGAGTCCGGCGTGCTCGATAAGACGGCTCTCGTATTTGGACAAATGAATGAGCCACCAGGAGCCCGTGCCCGTGTTGGTTTGACAGGACTCGCGCTCGCCGAATATTTCCGTGATGATGAAGAACGCGACGTATTGTTGTTTATCGACAATATTTTCCGTTTCACACAGGCCGGATCTGAAGTTTCTTCTTTGCTAGGTCGTATTCCATCTGCTGTGGGATATCAACCAAACTTGGCAACAGAAATGGGCGCACTTCAAGAACGTATTACTTCAACCAAAAAAGGATCGATTACCTCTATTCAAGCAGTGTATGTGCCAGCTGACGACTTGACTGACCCAGCTCCTGCAACAACGTTTGGACACTTGAACTCAACGGTGGTGCTTGCACGTTCATTGGCAGAGCTTGGAATTTATCCGGCTGTTGATCCACTGGACTCATCATCAACAATTTTAGATCCAAACGTGGTCGGACAAGAACATTATGATGTGGCTCGAGGTGTTCAACAGGTCTTACAGCGCTACAAAGACTTGCAAGACATTATTGCTATTTTGGGTATGGATGAATTGTCAGACGCAGACAAACTGACGGTTTCACGAGCTCGAAAAATTCAAAAGTATCTTTCACAACCATTCTTTGTGGCAGAACAATTCACGGGAATTCCGGGAAAATATGTAAAGCGTGAAGATACGGTTCGAAGTTTTAAAGACATTTTGGAAGGTGAATTTGACCATATTCCAGAACAAGCATTTTACATGAAGGGAAGTAGAGAAGAGGTGATTGAAGCGGCTGGAACAAGTGTTGTACATGTATGAAATTACAATTAAAAATTGTCACTCCGGAGCGCGTCGTTTACGAAGAGGTGATTGATTCTGTGACAGCAACAACCGCCATGGGTGAAATTACTGTCTTGCCAAATCACATCCCACTGGTTGCAAATTTGCAAGCAGGTGAGTTACGAATCCTCTCAAATGGAGATGAACAGTTGTTCGTTGCTTCCACTGGATTTTTAGAAGTCCGTCCAGGAAATGAAGTTGTTATTTTGGCCGATACAGCCGATCGAGTCGAAGAACTTGAGCTTGAAAAAATTCAAAAAGCAAAAGAACGAGCCAAGAAATTATTGGAAGAAAAGCGAACTATCGACGACGTTGCCTTTGCAGATGCCGCAGCCATGCTTGAACGAGAACTCGCGCGAGAACGCGTCGCCATCAAACGAAAAAAATATCGAGATGTTGGTGGTCAGACATAAATGTAAACGTATGTTTGAAAGCAAGATCAATAGCCAATTCCCAAGAGAAGATAAAAAAAGAGAAGTAATGTTAGCCAGTAATGAACAAGATTTACCTTCTTCAGATACAGAAAGGAGCGTTGAGCTTAGTTCGACAATGGAACGAGCTTGGTGTTTCTATATGCTACGCATGAAGGAGCGTTTTGGCTTTTGGAAAGAAAAAGATCCACGATTGGAAACGCTCAGATCAATTTATGATAAGTTATCCCCCTGCTATAGCCGTCCCAAAACAAAATGTCAGATTGTGTAATTGAAAATTCGTCCATCG
>CAYIPP010000057.1:3685-5709 GCA_964365355.1 uncultured Gammaproteobacteria bacterium | reverse complement strand
TGTTTTGCCATTTCAATTGCCTGATCCACATGAGCATCAGGCATACGAAAACGATACAGTCCATCAGCACCAGCACTTGCTTGGGCTGTCACGGCAATATAATCAATAGCCGGAACAACAGGTGTTGTAGGATCGGCTTCATTCCATTTTGCTACCTCTACTTGCAAACGTTTAAGCACTTCCTCTTGATTATACTCTCCCAAAATTCCCATTCCCTTTGAATAGAAATTTCCATAATACGCAACGAGGCGATTAAACGGCAAAATCGCGCCAACGTTTGGATACGGTGCATCGCGTACCGGCCATAATGGTTCTGAAATGATTACTACATCTTCCGTTGTTTCTCCATCCACCGATTCGGATGCGAATTCTGTTACGTGTGCAAGTTGAAGCATTTTTGCATCATAGGCTTGCGTATCCAGTACAGGGAGGATTTCTTCTACGATTTGTTCTTCTTGTACTTGGATAATTTCTGCCAACGTTTGATGACTGCGTTCAAAAAAATATAATCCTAGAACAAACACAAGCAGCAGAATCGATATTCCTCCGGTCCATTGAACAAGTTTGTGCATGTGCATAAAAGTGGCAAAGTACGAGTGTGGAAATCCAAACTACGTTTCAAACTTCAGGTAACTTCGTATCAGTATACTCCTCTCTTGGCTTATACACCACCCATTTGTTTGTCCAATATCGATGCCAACCTTCCATTTTTCCACAACCACAGTGACAAACAACAGGAGCAATGACCACCATGTCTTTTTGTGTCGGCTCAACAAAAGGAAGAAGCTCTGGAAGTTGATCACGTCTGCCCATGACATAGGCATCCACTTCTGTATAGAGAGCCATTTGCAACTGAGTTGGATCGACCACATCGGATTTGATAACCCGTAATTTTGAAACATCGTTCTCGATCAATTTGTCAGCATAATCTCTTATGAGTACATCTTCACCGGATTGACCATCTACAATTTCTGGGATCAAAAACCATCCTTCGTACTGATGCCAAAAAGGATCTTCTCGCTTGACTTGAGATCGATCATAACCAGTTATTCGTGTGAGTTGCCATCCGCTTGTCTTTAGATCAGGAGCCGGAGGGATTTCTTGTGGGTGATAACCTTTTCATACAATACTTGTCCGATCTTTAGGTTGCATTTATTTTGTCGATGTACTTTCGTAATCACTAAATCATCTTGTCGCCACTTTGCATGCGCAACAACTTTCTTTTTTTGAATGATGAAAATCACTCGTGCATTTTTCAACATTGTTAGATTCTCTTTTTCTAAAGACAATGTATTAAATGCGCTCAAACGATCGATATTCAACTGACGTATGTGATTTTCCGACATAGATACTCATCGAATCTACTAAATGTTTAACATAACAATGATAGCAATAGAGCGATGAATTCTCAAATTTTTTCCATGAAACTTCACAGACTTCTAAATAGAACTGAATCGTTTTTTAGCAATGAAAGGTCTAGTTAAAAAACTTCACAATTTCTTGTGAAGTATGATGTTAGCGCAAATCGCGAATGTTGCTGTCCCAGTGAACCATGTAGACGACCCATGCCATGTCTTCGATCCAGGAGATCACATGAAGTCGTCCGATCTCGAGAAGCGGACAGAGCTCAGGTCGATTGGAAATCGGGATCGTATCAATGATGTATAACCTTTGGATCGGACACTGCGAGTCCAAAAAATTCTTTGGGGCATTTCCACAAAGCACACCGTGTGTGACAGCACCCCACACTTCGGCAGCGCCACGCTCTTTGAGCAGTTTGGCGACCGAGATCTGTGTTCCTCCCGATGCTGTTTCGTCATCGAGCTGAATCACGAGTGCTCCGGAAACAGCTTCTGTTGCTCCCCAAACCATTTCGATTGCTTTGCCATCGTCATCACGATCGGCAGTGGCAAACACGATCGGAAACTTCCGACCAAACTGCCGATTGACCAACTTGAGAGCATCCTTAAACCGCTTGTGTGCACTATTATCCGGAAAGGAAAGAACCACGTTCGTATTGATTG
>CAYIPP010000057.1:0-3675 GCA_964365355.1 uncultured Gammaproteobacteria bacterium | reverse complement strand
ATCTGTCATGACTTTTGTAAGAAGTCGTCGTGTCATGCGCACGGGTGCGACCACCATTCCCGGAACTCGTGAACCAGTGATGTGCGTGCTATGCGGATCCACGCAAACTACACGTTTGAGCTCGGGCGCAATCGCTTTCCATGCAGCCAGATGCATCGGCGGAATGGCAAGCTCTTGCTCATCATCCTTATCAGCTCTACTGGATGGAAAATATCCACTGATAACGGTTATACGCTCAGCCTGACGACCAGAGATGTTACCAAGAATCAACTGCAGGTCTGTCAACATGTTTGGCGTTCCAGGACCACTCGTCAAGATGACGACATCGTGACCGCCAATATGTTGCTTCCGCAAACGAATTTTGGGTTCATCACTATCAAAACGTCCTACAAAGGGAACAATCACATCAACCGGTGTCCTGTGCATCCCTTCACGTCGACCTCGTTCTACAACCAGCTCCTTCACCTGCTCAGCAATGGCTTCAAAGCCGGGCATGGCAATAATCGTCAAACCACCGTGACGATTGAAATGACCACCAACACCTGAATGAACGAATTCTTGATCCGTGTCCATGATTCCTCCTTGGCTCAAGGACGTATGACAATAACAAATTAAGATGATTTTGTAAAAAATATGTGAGAGATTGCCGTCTCTTTTTTAGAAAAAAATTGAAAAGAGCCCAATCAAAATATCTTCAATTATTTGTTGACCAAAATTTCGTTTCACGATTGCTTGCCATATTTTTCAATAAGAAAATCCAACGCTGATCCTAAAATTACATTCATTATTGTTATTGGTATCAAACTTGCAGGTTCCTGCCAACCTATAATAAAAGCTAAAGGAATCAGAAACAATATTGAAATAACGACTCCTTTTAATGCTCCTTTTAAGCTGATATTTGTTGTCGCTATGAAAAATCCTACAACAATCCAAAATGTGAATGCTGAAAGATTAGCATCCCACGTTAATTTTTGAATAATCATTGGAATAACATCAACTATTCCTATGATGATTCCAAATGAACCTCCCCGCCGCAAAGCGGACGGGGTATCAAAGACAGAAAGACATTCGCTACAATCGAAAGGTTTGTTGATGAAGTTTCACGTACTCGTGTGCACGACCTTGGTTCTGGATGTATTTCATGATAACCGACTCATTGCCGTGTTGCCCAACCGTATTGATGAAGTAACCATCTGACCAGAACTGTCCACCCCAGAGCTGTCGTTTTACTTCCGGGGCTGAACGAAAAATTTCCTTCGCGGTAATGCTCTTCACAATCGTTGCCACTTTGGTTGGACTGTAGGTTGGAACAGATTGAATGAGAAAATGCACATGGTCATGGTCGGTGCCAATCTCAATGAACGTGAGTTCATACCGTTTCGCCATTTCGAGACAAACTTGTTTCAAGATCTGATCCACCTTTTTGTCGAAGACGACTCGTCGATATTTCGCTGGACAGACAAGGTGGTAGAGAAGAACAGAAACGTTGTGACTTTTGTGGATGTACTTAGCCATGACACAAGCATAGAACAAAATCGACTGACGCGGCAGAGCCGCGAGGTATTAGACCTGCGGTCGAATAAAATTCCAAGTTGGGTTTTCTTAATGATTCCTATTTTCATACATCACACAAGATCCTTCTTTCTTTTCTCAAACTCTTTTTTATCAATATCACCTTTGGCATAGCGCTTCTTCAAAATCTCAAGAGCTGTTGTATCGGTCTTGTATCCTTTGGAGTTGGACTGATTTGTAAGCCATTTTACAAGAGCGATAATGCCCGCAATAATAAGCGCCCACCAGAGAATCATGAAGATCCATCCCATGAAGCCAAAACCATATCCAAAATTCATCATAAATTTTGTCGAGTTATAGTCATTTAAACTTTTTAGCAAGAAGAAGTCGTTGATAGGCCTCTTCGTAGGCGAGAAAAACGATCCCGCGCGCGAATTGAGGACTGATGCCCTTGATGCTTGTCACGAAATCCAACTCTGCCAATTGACTGGGATCGGATTGAAGCACTGCCATGATTTCAGCAGGACTTTTTTTTACTCTTTCGCGAGCGTAGAGACGAACGGCATTTGCAAAGCTCGCGCTTCGCAGTTCGCCACCGAGAATGATCACCGATTGAGCCGGAAACGTGTACACTTTTTGGAGAATATCACCACCGATGCCGGCAATATCTCCGGTCAAAATTTTCTTCAGGAGCGTGACATCTACGCCAGTGGCGTTTTTCATTTCTTCCAGAAGCTGTTCTTCAAACTCGTCACTCAAGATATTTTTGTTTCTATTGAGCCACTGTTCCATGAGCTCTTGAGCGGCATCAACTTTATTGGAAGGGTCAGCATCTCCTTGAAGATTCTTCAGCGCTTCGTTTGCGGCGTTGGTCATCAGCTGACCATCTTTCTCGCTCTTAGGCCCGCCGTATTTCCCAACGCCGAAGAAGCCTTTGAAGCTTTTTGCAAGATCCCCAAATGAGATACCAATCCTTTTAAGAAGTCCGGGCGAGAGTGCAGCACGCGGCGTTGTTTGATAGTGTTCGCCATCCGGAGTAAACAGGTAGACGCCGTTTGGCAGACGGATGATCCCCATGGTTACGATTTTGCCGTTTTTCATCTTCATCTCGACTGTATCGCCTTCGTTGGGCTGAAGCCGGTCAATGAGAGCCTCTAGAGCTTCGGCGGAGTCGGACGATAGGTTGATTCCCCGCGCGCCGGAAAAAACGCAAACGTTGGTTTTTTTATCCAAAGCGTAGAGCTCACCGCATACACACGATTTCAAATCTTTTGTCCTCACGCGATGTTCCGACTCTTTGCAAACAACAATCTGTTCTTCAGTCGTTTCGCTAGGTTTTTTTTCTGAAGTCGTCTGTTTTGTCGCCACCTTCCCGCAGATACTCTCGAAAAAATTATTGATGATCTGCTCGCAACTTTCATAGGCCAGTTGATTGCAATGAGCATCAGTACGCTGATCTCTCACTTTGCATTGAGCATTGCTTTTCAGCCTGCAATCGCGGAATCTTATCATCGCGTCATCTTGATACGCCTTAAAATTTTGTGGACACTCTCTGCCCACGCGTATGACAGCTTCTCTTTCAAATGCATCTAAATCAACACTCTGCGCACGAACCCCTATAGGCAAGGCGGCAAAAATAAGGAAGAGTAAAAAAGTTTTTACGTACTTCATACGCAGTGTCAAGAATGGGTTAGATTGGAAATGTGGAATCTCGCAGCATTTCAAGTTTATCATCCATACGAAAAAAGAGCGACTAGATGTCGAGTGCGATTCAATCCGTTTCAAC
This sequence comes from uncultured Gammaproteobacteria bacterium, assembly GCA_964365355.1. Lineage (GTDB taxonomy): Bacteria > Patescibacteriota > Patescibacteriia > UBA9934 > GWF2-40-263 > VGKU01. The sequence goes on along the minus strand of CAYIPP010000057.1, from coordinate 377 downwards.
ATTCTTCGCTTCGTGACTATTCGTAAAATACGATAATTCGCGAAATGAACCCATCCAAGAAAATCAACACCTGATGATGTCTGTATCGAAAATATGCTGTTTCAAAATTCGCATCCGACGAAATCTCCTCAAAAACAAAACTCTCCCAACAATACTGCGGGAGAGCAATGAAGAGAGTTACGCAGGGGCAACGAACACGACCCGACTGACAAGATCACAGTAACAGTCGGAGTGACCATCGATAGCGCACTCACATGGACCAACCCTTGTCCACGTGGTAGCCCCGCATCCGACACAGCCGGTCGAGTAGTGAAAGAACAGAGTCAAGACTATCCATAAAGTGCCTCCTTTAGGCCATGAAGCTTATGGACTGCGGA
>CAYIPP010000056.1:0-5741 GCA_964365355.1 uncultured Gammaproteobacteria bacterium | reverse complement strand
AGCGGTACGCGAGCTGGGTTCAGAACGTCGTGAGACAGTTCGGTCTCCTATCTGCCATGGGCTTCGAAGATTGAAGGAATCCATCCCTAGTACGAGAGGACCGGGATGGACGAACCTCTGGTGCACCGGTTGTTCCGCCAGGAGCATAGCCGGGTAGCCATGTTCGGCACGGATAAACGCTGAAAGCATCTAAGCGTGAAGCCGTTCCTAAGATTGGTCTTCATTTGAGACCCCTGCGAGACGAGCAGGTTGATAGGCCATACGTGTAAGCGCAGTAATGCGTTGAGCGGAATGGTACTAATAGGTCAAGCTCTGCAACCTTTTATACATTTGATCGCATGTGTTGCGACAGATGATTGTCCATTGTTTCTCAAATATATATATTGAGCTGAACTCCCGTTTATACGGAAAAGAGTTCTCTGTCTTGGTGCCATTTCCAGGAAGGTCACACCTGTTCCCATCCCGAACACAGAAGTTAAGCTTCCTCGGGCCGATGGTAGTGCGTTTGCGCGAGAGTAGGTAGGCGCCAGGACAGAGAACTTTTTTATTTGCGTTGTTCTTGTTACACTAGAGCAGATGAAAGAAAACAACTGTATCATTTGCACTCTTGTAAAATGCACTCTCTTTTTTTCTCTTGGAGTGGTGATTGGTATTAGTATGTATGTTACATCTTTGGTTTGAAGAAAAAATGATTTGTCAACAGGTCTATTGAAAAAAATTGTCCGCTTGCTATGATGCAGCGGCATTTTTCTATGAACGTTAAATTTATCATTCTCGCAGCAGGAAAGGGAAAACGGATGAACTCCAATATCCCAAAAGCGCTTACTCGTGTTGGTGATAAAACGATTTTGCAATATCAACACGAAGCGATTGTTGCATCTAAAATTAACGGTAATCCGATTGTGGTGATTGGTCCTGAACGTCAAAAGTTATGTGAAGCTTTTGGTGGTGAGTGTGATTATGCTGTTCAAGAAGAACAGCTTGGAACAGGTCACGCCGTTCTTGTCGCAAAAGAAGCAGTTGGAGATGCTGATGTGGTTGTCGTCATTAATGGGGATCAACCTTTCATTACGACCAAATCACTTCAACAACTTACAACCCGACATAACGAACGTCGTAATACAATTACCATGATGACGACAACAGTGCCGTCGTTTACTCATTGGTATCAAGCATTTACACAGTGGGGTCGTATTTTGCGTGGATCCAATGGTCATATTATCGGGATTCGTGAATATAAGGATTGCACGGATGAGGAAAAATGCATTAAGGAATTAAATCCATCACTTTTTTGTTTTGATACGGCATGGCTTTGGAAAAATATTGAAACACTGGAAACAAAAAATGCGCAGAGTGAATATTATCTCACCGATCTTATTGCGATTGCTGTTGGACAGCATCAAAAACTTTCCTCGATTGATGTTGCGTCAGAAGAAGTTCTTGGAATTAATACGCAGGAAGAACGAGATATTGTGGAATCTGTTTTAAAGAATAGATTTTAGACTATGGCTCGATTGATTGTGATTGGTGGGTCACTTGCAACGGGAAAATCAACGATTGCGAAATATCTTGAGGAGCAGTTGCATGTAAAGCGGATTTCCATGGATGAATTAAAAGAACGTTTGTTTGATATCGGTGGTTATCGTGATCGAAAGTGGTCGATGCAAATTGGTCAACTTGCATGGCCTGTTTTTCAAAAAATGATTGAGTTGCATCTTGATCAAGGTGAGGATGTTATTGCCGAAGCTACATTTTTGTGGCCAGATGATGGCGCTTGGATTGAAAAGTCAGCAAATCAATATGCAACAGACATTTATCAAATTTGGATGACGGCAGATCCGCAGATCGCGCGCGAACGTTTTATTGCGCGCGCGCAATCTTCTCAACGTCATCCAGGACACAACGACGCATTGGAACATGTTCTAGAAGAATTTGATCAACGTATTTTTAATCGAACATTTGTTCCACATCCCATCAAAGCCAACACTCTTATTGTCGACACGACGGAGTTTGCCGATGGGTGGAAGGAGAGGATTTGTGATTTTTTGAAGGATGTGAAGAATCATTGACAAAATTACACAAAACGACTAATATTTTTTTGTCTGTTAAAATGCTTGAAGCAGTGTTACTTGGACGACTGGAGGTGTGTCATGTCCAACAACATTCCAAAAGAAAAAGATCGAAAACCATTGGAGCAATTCGAAAGTGGAAATCCGCCAGTGGTTCTGTGGGGTTGTGATCATTGTCAAGGCAATATCGGTAAAGTCGATGACTCCGATTATTGCGAATTCTGTGGTATCCCATCGTTTTCTCAACGACTCAAGGAAGAAAGAGACACTGCTCTTCCTTTGGATGAAGATTGGCTTGAGATTTTCGAACCCGATCAACCTGGTGTGTGTCCGATATGTGACAACAATCCGGATAATGTAGAGTCGGAGTTCTGTCCATGTGGACAAGTTTCTCGTTGGCACATGAATAGAACATATGCAGAAGAAGCGAAAAGAAATCCATTCATTCTTCTCTGACCTTTTGTTCTTCATCTGATACTCTGTGTCAGATTTTTTATTGTCGAATGAGATACCTTCAGTTATTCTATAGATGTTCTTATTTTTTCTTTTACTCATTTTTATGCGCTACATCACAGACTGGCATATTCATTCGAAATATTCTCGAGCATGCTCGAGGCAATTGGAATTGCCGGTGATTGCGCAGTGGTGTCAGAGAAAGGGGATCAATATTGTGGCAACAGGGGATTGGACGCATCCACAATGGTTTCAACACATCAAAGAACATCTCAGTGAAGTGCGACAAGGAATATATCAACTCAATAACTCAACGACTCAACAACTCGAGAGATCAACCGAGTTCATGCTCATCCAAGAGGTGAGTCAGATTTACAAAAAAGGCGACAAGTCGAGACGAATTCACAATCTCGTTTTTTCTCCCTCAATCGAGACATGCGAAAAAGTCATTGCGATGATGCAAGATCACGGCTTTAACTTGAAAGCGAATGGACGTCCAATTCTCGGAATTGATTCCGAAGAACTGTATAAACGTCTCAAAGACATTGATGAGAAAATTATGGTGATTCCTGCACACGCATGGACGCCGTGGTATGCCATCTTTGGAAGCAAATCCGGTTTTGATTCAATCGAAGAATGTTTTGGATCCATGACGCCGTATATCTACGCGATTGAAACAGGTCTTTCATCTGATCCACAAATGAATTGGCAACTTTCATCTTTAGATGATGTCGTGCTCATCTCAAATTCAGATGCACATTCACCACGCAATCTTGGACGAGAAGCAAACGTGTTTGAATTCGTTGAGCCACCAACCTTTGATGAGTTTGTTCGTGTGTTAAAAGAACAAGATCAATCGAACTTTATGTATACGATTGAATTTTACCCTCAAGAAGGAAAGTATCATTTTGATGGATGTGCAGCATGCAGCTTCTCGTGTGACCCTGTCCAATCGAAAAAATTACAGTTTCGCTGCCCTAAGTGTAAACGATTACTCACCCTTGGTGTACATCATCGTGTGGAAGCATTGTCTGATCGACCTTCGACGGAAGTTGCGTCAAGAAAAATTCCCTACAAATCCATTGTTCCGCTTGCGGAGATTCTTGCAGAAGTGTACGGAGTTAAATCGTCCACATCGAAAAAGGTTGTTGCGGAGTATCTGAGACTTACCGATCACGTTGCAGACGAATTTTCTCTCTTACTCGATGTTCCGATTGTGCATATTCATGCCAGTGCAACTGATCCAAAGATCGGAAAAGCGATTGAACGGATGAGATCAGGTAAGATTACAATCCAACCAGGATATGATGGCATATTTGGTACTGTTCGGTTGCTTGGAGATCATGACGTGCATACAACCAAACAACAAAAATTGATTTGATCTAAAAAAATTCTCCCGAACGCGCCGTTGGGAGAATTTTTTTATACGCTGTTCTATTTCTTTTTTGCTGCTTTACGCTTTGCTGGTTTCTTCTTTGGAGCAGCTTTCTTTCTAGGGGCTACTTTCTTTTTTGCTGCTGGTTTCTTCTTTGGAGCAGCTTTCTTTTTTTCTGGCATAATAAAATGTCCTTCTTGTAAGTTGGGGCGATGGTTAAAAAATGTCCTCCATTCGTTCCTCATTAGTATTTAATCTCTGCGTGCTCGATCGAGCACTGCAAAAAGAATTTGCAGTAAATCGTTTTTGCATGGCGCGATGCATAACGATAAAAATAGTATAGCGCAAAAAAGAAAACAGAAAAAGAAAAAAATATTTTTGTTAAGAAATTATTTCAACAGCCATTCCTTGGTCAGCCCAGTTGTACAACCATTGCATGTGTTCGAGTGAAACGTTAATGCAACCATGCGACATCGGTTTTCCAAAATTGTTGTGCCAGTAGGCGTAGTGTACATAGAGGTGTGGAGCAAAACGCAAATTGAATGGAACAACCCCCAAATCATAATTTCTCGGATCATTAGGTCCGTAACTCCATTGATAATGTACTTGAGGAATTTTCGCTAAAATTGAATGATTACCTAGTGGTGTGGAGTTGTATAATCCACTAGAAATGAGAAATGTGTTGTCGAGAATTCCGTCTGTATAGGCGTATAAACGTTGTTCAGAAATATCAACAACGATTTTTGTTGCTCGATCTTTGTCGAAATAGTTTTTTCCATTCCACACAAACAGTTCTTCTTGTCCATCCGGTTGATGAACAGAAAGAAGTTGCGGATGTGAAAATCCTTCAAGTTTTTTTTCTTCTTGTGAATCAAGATTCACGAGTGTTGCATCTGATGCAGTTGATACAAGACGTTGTTGATTGTGGATAACTATTGAAGAAATTCCTGCTGCATCAATCGACAGAGTTTTTTCTTCCGTCATGGAAATAGTTTTTTCGACACGAAACGTTTTCACTCGTGGTGATTGTGTGTGTTGTTGTGAAACAATAATCAGGTTGTCGTCGATGGTTCCAACAAGGCCTGAGGTATCCGATGCATCAAAGGCAAAAAATTCATTTGACAATTGAAGTGATCCGTTCACAAGATTCCAAATTCGCACATGTGGACCTCCTCCAGCACCTGGAAACGTCATGGGTTCATCTTGTTGATCACCACTCACATCACCGCAAGCAAGATTGACTCCTCCACGAAAATCTTCCGTATACACAAATGTACCGTTGCTTTGTGCAATGCCATAATTGTTGAAGACACGTACATGGGGTCCGCCACCTCTTTGCGGGGCTGTAATGATTTCGTTGATGCCATCGTTGTTTAAGTCACAGACAACGACATTGACTCCAGTGCCAAGTGTAGGTGCGTATGCAAGAAAACTTCCAATCTGAGTCCCATCTTGTCTGAAGGCAAATACGCGTGGTTCTTGTCCGACCCCATTACCGATAACAAATTCTGGTGTGCCGTCTGTGCCCAAGTCGCCGCTTGCTAAAGAAAATCCACCAATACTATTGTTCACCATTGGCAAGAAGATGGATTTATCTTGATCAGCAGACCAGATACGTGGCTTTTCTATGGATACTGCCTGACCTTGTTGGGGAGCGATGACGAAGAACAAGCAAAAAATACCAAGAGAGACAAACCTCTGAATTGAATATTCTTTCATAGACAGGAAATTTGGATTGACACAAAGTGAGAAGATTGTTATTCTGTTGTCGGTTCAGAAGAAAAAACCATGAGCATGGGCCTTTAGCTCAGCTGGCTAGAGCACCTGCTTTGCAAGCAGGGGGT
>CAYIPP010000055.1:0-5772 GCA_964365355.1 uncultured Gammaproteobacteria bacterium | reverse complement strand
CTATGTGTTCATCAGCAGGATCAGGACACACCCTCCAGTGATCTACTTCATGCGTCCCCTAGAGCAAAACCCGTACTGGCAGAATTTCGTTGCCGCTTTCGACGGAGATGTCCTCGGCGCGGACATGATCATCGATCCGCGCAAACGGGATAATCCGGAGGGCGTCCTTCGTTGCTGGGTCGAAGAGCGGTTTGATCTCGTGTACTACCAAGGGCGCGAAATGGACGGTTTCTTCGAGCCTTTCTTCGTCCTCAGGTCGAAGTCGAGCTAGAGGTGTGATGATGTGTCGTTCCCCAAGACGACAACAACTCACTCGGGGCGTTGGTTCTACCAAGAGCCTCGCCTCACCCATTCTTTTGTAGATCAACATACTGATGTTCAGAAGAAGGGTTTTTTTGTTTTCAAACAACAGAAAAATTGTCCTTGTGGCGCAACATCTTCGACAATGTGGGCACTTTTGACTTTTTTACTATCCCATGTTAGTAATAAAAGTCCTTCTGGACCGTGCGTTTTGAACGCATGAAACTGTTTTTCACAGAGAGAAGTCAAATGGAGATGGGAATCAGAATCATACAGACGTTGCCCTGCCCGGTGTGTGGCTTCCACAAAGGTCACTACGATGGTTGCGAGAAGGCGGCGATGGAGGAGCTCCAAAAGCGTATCGTCAACTTGCCGTGCCCCAAGTGCAGCAGGGGGAAGGTTGGCGTAAACGAGACTGACTACTACGAGTGTCGTGCTTGCCACACGCAGTTTTCGACCTCGGGCATTGTGGACTGTGAGAACCCCGATCGGACGCTGTTGCTCGACGCGCGGCACGACCAGATTATCCCTGTGCTGGTGCTCCAGCGCAATGGCGAGGGGAAGTTCCCACTCGATCAGGCGCTCAAGGAGCTCCGAGAGCGCCTCGTCAAGAGGCGACGGACTTCTGTGAGGAAGAGGTAGCACAGGTGGCAGAGGCCACCACAAGGCAGGTTCGCAACTTTAAGGAGGTAGCGATATGAGTGATCAATCTATCCGTGAGAAGTCGGTGAGGATGACTTGGCGAACTGAGTCCCACGCTTCGTTGTCGGATACGGCAATCGAGGAGCACATCGCACGAATCGTGATGTACGATCTCATCTGGCAGAACGGAGGAGCTCTGTCTGGCATGAAGGTCGAGATCATCTCTGCTCTGGAAAATACCAGAGCCCGCCGATATTTCGGGGGTGATCCTGGCGATATCCCGCATCACTTTGATGCAGTTTACCATGTCCAGTACAAGCTTCGTAACGAATAGAGTCTTGCCACCACGCTCATCACGCCCTGTCCACACTTCCGTGGGCAGGGCTTTTCTGTTTTTTCGTCGTGGGCAGTAACGGATGAGACTTGCTGGGAAAAGGTGTAGAGACCTCTGAAAAAGTCGCAATCTTGCGGCTTACGGGCGCCCGTGGTTCGACCATACTCACCACCACGAGCCTGTCGAATGGTCGACCCAACTCTACGTAGAATGACTACGTTTCGTGGGGATCGACAGCCCGTGCACCGCAATCTCACAACTTTTTCAGAGGTCTCTGTATGGTTACCAGAAGGACTGACACTTCACGAGATGTTTGGAAACCGCTATACTTTTTGTATATGACACAATCATTAAAAGCTTCAGTGGCAAAAGACGTGTTTGCCTACTTGCTCACGTTCATCATGCTGTATATAGGTGTGATTAATTTGATTGGATTAGTATGGCAGATCATTAGCGCACAGTTTCCTGACCCTGCGACATACGGATACAGTCCGTATGATTCCATGCGTAATTCAATTGCATCGCTCATTGTGGTTTGGCCTATTTTCTTGCTCATGACGCGTTATATTGTTCATGATTTAGCACGTATTCCCGAGAAAGTAGATTTATGGGTGCGACGCTGGCTGACGTATTTGACGATCTTTGTTGCAGCTTTGACGATCATTATCGATTTGATCACTCTATTGAATTCCTTTTTGGGTGGGGAACTGACCATGCGATTTGTTCTCAAAGTGCTTGTGGTGTTGCTTGTTGCCGTTGCAGTGCTTGGATATGAATTCTGGGAGTTGAAACGTAAGCCAGGAGCAGGAAAAAAGGAAATGCAGTTGATGATCGTTGGAAGTGTTTTGTTCATCTTCGTAAGCATTATCGGAGGCTTTATCTTTGTTGGAACACCTACGACAGCACGACAACAAAAGTTGGATAGTGAACGCCTGTCAGATTTGCAAAATCTCCAAAGTCAAATTGTGAGTTACTGGAATCAAACACAGCGTCTTCCAGTAAGTTTGAATGAGTTGAAAGATCCACTTTCCGGTTTTGTTCTTCCACTTGATCCGGAAACCAATCAATCCTATACCTATACCATCACAGGTGATTTGACCTTTGAATTGTGTTCAACATTTGCCAAAGAAACTCCCGCATGGAATATCTCTGAAGCTCGTCCATTTTATATGTACGATCAGTATGGCATGCCGATCACCGATGATTGGACACATAAGACCGGATATACATGCTTTTCACGAACGATTGATCCGGAATTACATACAACACCAAAAATTGTAAATTAACTAGAGATAACGAGAGAAAGAAAAAACAGGCCAAAAGGTCTGTTGATTAGGGTGTATTGTGCTCGCGTTTCCAAGCAAGAAATGTTTGAAGAGCGGGATCGGACAGCTTGGTGTCTAAGCAAAGACCTAATTGAGCAAGAATTTTTTTAATTTCTGCAAGTGATTTTTTGCCAAAGTTCTTTTGCTTCATTAATTCAGCTTCTGTTGTTTGCACAAGATCGCCAACAAATGCTAGAGAGGAAATAGCCAGACAATTGTATGCGCGAGTGGTGAGTTTGAGGTCTTGGATTGTTTTCGTCAACGACATGAGCGTAAGCGGAGGGACTCCTACTTGTGTTTGGAGTGCCTTTCTGAAAGATCTATGATGGTTGAGGATGCGCTCAAGGATGTCCGTAACCGGAGTCATGTGTAGATCAGCTTGTTCTACGCAGAAGCTTTGATACATTGCTTTAAGAGCTTGTCCTTCAATTTTGCGTATGCTTTCTGCTGTCAATGCCAGTTGTGTACCAATCGCTCGGAATGTGGATTTTGACGAATCGATTCCAAAATGATGACGTAGAATATAGGCTTCACGAGGTTTGAGTGTGAGAAGCAATTCATCAATATGCGCATAGACTGCCTGCGACCACATAGGCATGATCTTGTCGTACGCGTCATGCAATAGGTGTGTGGCAAGTAAACGGATGACTTCGGTAGGACAATGAGGTACCGCGATGTGTCCGTTTGCGATCATGGCAAGAAATGTCTTCCAAACGTGTGCGTCTGATTTGGTAGGGAATTTCGTTGTGAAAGATCCATGTTCATCACACTGACTACTATAAATCGCTTTGATCAACTCAACATATGCGGCTTTCTCTGGCAGAAAAGCTGGTTGCGCTACCTGTTGTTGCATAGCAATCATTCCATTGATGGAGGCCATGATCGATGCTTCATTGAGCCATTGTGCGAGCGCTTCGCGTACTTGGATGGTGAGTGTGTCGGTTGTTGCATCCGTGACAATGGATACGTAGCGCTTGAAGACCGTTCTATACACTTCCGGTGATTTTGGTCGCTCGGAAAAAGCACGGATTCCACCATGACGTCGTATATCGTTTCCAATGGTATTTGAACACCATCGCGTCATTCTAGAGATATCTTCGCAGGAGATCCCTAGTTCAAAAAGTTTTAGTATCAGTGGTTCTCGTGCGCGGATTTTTGCACGAATTTCATCCATGTTTTTCCTCTCTTTTGAAGTTACACACAGCAATGGCTAATGTTATTTAGCTGGAGAATGGGAGATTTGTCAATGATTTATTCGAGACCGTTGCAAAACTCCTATTCATTTTGTCATTGCGAACGAGCGTTTACCATTGAGTGAAGCAATCTCTTTGTTTTGCAAGAAACAGAGATTGCCATGTCGCTCTTTGATAACCTTGAGCTCCTCGCAATGACGCGTCAGTGAGTTTTCCAACGGTCTCCGTTCGTTGTTTAATTTAGAATTGTGCTAAAATCTTTTCGTATGCATTTACGCATCTATACAGACGGTGGAGCACGAGGAAATCCTGGTCCAGCCGCTTCCGGAGCGGTATTGAAAGAATTGAAACAGGGAAAAGAAGGGGAGACACTTACAACGGCTTCGAAATATCTTGGCAAGGATACAAATAATCAAGCCGAATATACGGCAATTATTATTGGATTGGAACAAGCAAAAAAACTTGGTGCATCACAAGTGGAAGTGTATTTGGATTCTGAGCTTGCGGCCAAGCAATTAAATGGTCAGTATCGAGTCAAAAATCCAGATATCGCAAAACGATTTTTAGAAGTTCGAAATCTTATGCACGCATTTGAACGTGTGACGTTTACACATGTTCGTCGTGAAAAAAATACAGAAGCAGATGCAATCGTGAATCAGGTTTTGGATGCGCATACGTCATCATCTTAAAGAGATTACTGCTTTCCATTAACAAAATAATTTGTGGTATACTTAGCTTAGTATGTCCTTATTCAGTAAAAGAAAAAAAGGAGGAATTCTTGGCGTCGATATTGGTGCAAGCAGCATCAAGGTTGTTGAATTACTGAATGCAAAAGGTCGAGTTAAATTGATGACGTATGGATATGCGGAACTGCCAGCATCAAACGATGGTGGCATGTTGTTGGATCAGCCAAAAGTCGCAGGAGAACTTTTGGCTGATGTGTGTAAACAAGCGGGATGTCAAAGCGCTATTGCGATGGCAGCGCTTCCATTATCAAATATTTTTTCTACCATTCTCTCTTTGCCTTCTACAAAAGATCCAAAACAGCTTAAACCCATGATTGATGCGGAGATTGAAAAATTGTCCCCGCTTCCACTGGCGGAAATGATTACCTACTCCACGTTTTTGGATGGAAAAGGAGAAAAAAAAGATAAGGAAGACAAAGAAAAACAAAGGGAAAAAGAAAAATATGTCCGTGTGCTTGTGACCGGCGCTGCCAAAACATTTGTTCAAAAGTATCTGGAAATATTTCGCGGGGCCAAGCTGCAATTGCAAGCGCTGGATACTGAATCATTTGCGTTGATACGGTCACTTATCGGTAAAGATCGCGGAGCAATCATGGTGATTGATTTGGGAGCAAAACGAACCAATATGACAATTGTAGAAAAAGGAATTCCATTTGTGACACGCAGTATGAATCTTGGTGGTGATGGAATTACCTCACGGATTCAATCAAGTATGAGTGTGTCGATGGAAGAAGCAGAACGTATGAAACGAGATTTTGGTTCGTTGGGTATGATGGAATCTGATGATATTCCTCCGCTTCTTGAACACTTGTTCAAGCCACTTCTCACTGAAGTCAATTATGCGTTTGAACTTTACGCAAACATGGAATTGACTGAATTGAAAAAAGTAGAAAAGATTATTTTGACAGGCGGTTCGGCTCACTTGCCTCGTTTACCTGAGTACTTAGCTGATGCATTAAGTATGAACGTGTATCGTGGAAATCCTTGGGCGCGAGTGATCTATCCTCAAGATTTATCTGTTGTTCTCGAAGAAATCGGACCTCGTATGAGTGTCGCTTTAGGATTGGCTATGCGTGATATTGCCTAGAGACCTCTGAAAAAGTCGCAATCTTGCGGCTTACGGGCGCCCGTGGTTCGACCATACTCACCACCACGAGCCTGTCGAATGGTCGACCCAACTCTACGTAGAATGACTACGTTTCGTGGGGATCGACAGCCCGTGCACCGCAATC
>CAYIPP010000054.1:0-5843 GCA_964365355.1 uncultured Gammaproteobacteria bacterium | reverse complement strand
GGAGAATACCTCAGACATTACTGAATAATTTGATTCATTTTTCTACAGACTCAGAATAGTTCTATTCTATCACGTCTTTTTCTTTTTTTTGTTGAGCAGGTTCTTCTTGTTTGGTATACTTTACTCGAAATCTATGATCGTTTTTCTTAAAAAAGATATCCCAGCATTGTTGATGCGAACCGTCCTTGTGGTGGTGACGGTTTTTTTTGTCTTCGTTTTCGATAGTTCATCTGTTTTTGCTGCTCCAAAAAAAGGGTTTGAATCTCTGCAGGTGAATGCGCCAAAACAAGGATTTGAGATTGAGGCAGGATCCACAAAAAAGGTGACGATTGGTTTTCAGAATACCGGAACCACAACATGGAAAAACACTGGCGCTCAAGCCGTATCTGTTTACACGTATGGACCAAAATATCGAGCGAGTTATTTTCGTGCAGAGGATTGGGTTGATTTTACCCAAGCCGCGTTTTTGAAAGAATCATCGGTTCCACCAAAACAGGTGGGGACAATTGAACTATCCTTAAAAGCTCCGATAACTGTTGGAGCATATAAAGAAACATTTCAGTTGGCTGCCGAAGATACAGCTTGGATTCCTGGTGGGGAATTTACCTTGGTAATCCATGTTGTTGATGTTCAGAAAACAAACGTCAAACCAGCATCAGTTGTCTCAACTGATGGAGTCGCTTCTCCTGTTTCTGATGCGGGAATTTCTGCAGCACTCATGATCCGTTCTGCAAAAGCAATCTCCGCAAAAGCAGGAGAGGAAATTCATTATCGTATTGGAGTGAAAAATACAGGAACGATTATTTGGAAAAAACGAGAAATTCGAACTCAAGATTTCGCGATCGTTTCAACGGATACACACCACCCATCTTGGGTTTCACAACATCAAGTTGCGATCATTGAAAAAGGTCAAGTAAAGCCAGGTGGACTCGATCTCATGGATTTTGTGTTTTTAGCACCATCGACTCAAGGAACACACGTCGTGACGTTCAAACTAGCGGTGAATGACACAGCGATTCCGGATTTTTCCATTGATATTCCTGTGAATGTGACTTCGGGATCGCCAGAAGTAGTAGAAAGTCCCGTGATCAATATGCCTTCAGAGTCTTCGGTTCAATCAGGTGTTCTTATTTCAGAACCGGTTATGCGTATTGGAGTGTTGATTGTGGATCAGGAAACAGATTGGCAGGTGGAGATTCAGTGTGATTCTCCATGGAATCTTGTTGATGGAGAAGGTGGGTTGTTGGGGGAAATGAAGACAAATGAAATGGTGCGAGCGTTTTATAAAAATCAGCGATATTACTACAACCGAGGACGAGGAATCGAACAAACATATAAGTACTTGAGGTTTGTACCAACGAGCAAAGATGCGGTTTGTACGATCGAAAATTTTGATCAACGTCTCACACGCAATGCCGCTTATGCGGACAATCAATTTCGGGATGTTTTGGAGCTTCGATATAACAAGGAAAAAGATCGAACTTGGGTGATCAACGAACTTCCTGTGGAAGAATATTTGTATGGACTGGCTGAAACTTCGAATAGTTCTCATGAGGAATTCAAAAAGACATTGATGACCGTTGCTCGCACGTATGCACTGTATCATTTTGAACGAGCCACAAAACATGCAACCGAGTTTTTTCACATGAACTCAACGGCAGACGATCAAGTGTATAAAGGTTATGGATATGAGACGCGAAATCCACGCATTCGAGAAGCCGTAGAAGCAACACGAGCAGTTGTGGTGACATACAACAATGCCACAGCATTAACTCCCTATTTTTCACGTTCAGATGGACGAACTCGGGACTGGAGTGAAGTGTGGGGAGGAACAGTGGCTTGGATCAAGTCTGTTCCGGCGCCATGCGATGCAAAACACGGACGCACACTTTGGGGACACGGAGTAGGGATGAGTGCAACAGAAGCTTTGTGTATGGCAGAAGAAGGTGGAAAAACTTGGGAACAAATCCTTGCGTATTTTTATCAAGGAATTGATTTGAAAAAACGATGGAATTAACGATCAATTGTGTACAGAAAAAAAGAAGAAACTTCTCACGAATTGTGCTAGGAGTAGGTTTGTTTTGTATTTTTTTGATGCCGTTTCAAACCGTTGCACAAGTCGATCCTTTGGAAGAGATTTATCAATCACGCAACGATTTGCAAGCGATTTTTGATCCAACCACGCATCGAGCCATACAAGGATCAAGCGGATTGATGTTGGATTTAACGGATTGGGCCAGGCGTTACGGTTGGCAGGAGTATGGAGTTTTGCAATCCTATGGGCCACAACCGAACACGTCTCTTCCTGTGCGTATACATGCAAAAGAAATTGAGTCGAAGATCGGCGCTTACGCGTATGTGGTGATGGATCGAGCAAGTGGAGAGATGTTGACCGTGAAACGAGAAAATAGGCAGTGGCCTATTGCTTCTTTGACCAAGCTTGTTACGTCATCTGTTGTTGTCGATCAGGGTATTCCAATGACAAAAATGGCTGATATTCAAACAATAGATAATGTTGGTGGTGCACAATTGTTGGTCAATGATGGAGATACCATGACTGTACGTGATTTATTCTATGCCACACTTGTAGCTTCGGCGAATAATGCCGCCAATGCTCTTGCTCGCACAACAGGTTTGTCCAAAACGGCATTTGTGAAAGCCATGAACACGTATGCGCAAACACTGAATCTCTCGCATACATCATTTGTTGATCCAACCGGAATCGAAGTCCACAACCTGTCCACTCCGCTTGAAATGGCTCGTATTGCCCTTGATGCGTTTTCGCGAGAAGAGATAAGAGACTCTGTTGCTACTTCATCCAAACTGATTAAAGTCGCAAATACCGGTGCAACAAAAAACATGATTAATACGAATTGGATGTTGTGGAAACCACAATATGATGATGTATGGGTGACAGGAGGGAAGACAGGATACTTGGATGAATCGGGATGGAATTTGGTTGTGTCGTTAAAATCAACTCAACAGGATCCACGTGAATTACTCATTGTCATCTTTGGCGCTTCCTCGCGTGCAAGTTCATTTGCGGATGCAGACGCACTCTCCTTATGGGCATGGGATGTGTATGAGTGGAAAAAACCATCATCTACTTGATGATGGTTTTTATTTTTCCAGGATACAGGATGCGCTGTTTGTCTTCTTCAACTAGCTGTGTCACGAGTTCTTTAACGTGTTCTGGATGACTGATGTTTTTAAAATGAAATCTGCCTTGCTCACCCGCGGTTTGAATAAAGACATTGCCATAGCCGAGAAGTGTTTGGCTCATACCTCGAATTTCAGCTGTTGCGTCTTGTACGGCCGCCAGATCAAGTTCAGAAGCTGTGCGATGAAATAAGCCCTCTTGTTCGATGTTGATGATGCGTTCATTCGTGACGATCCAGGTATCGAGGTAGTAATCCGTAAATGCAAGAAAGGCAAAGAGCCAAGTAGAAAGCAGGTAGATGATCGCGATGATACTCATGAGTGGACCAATAAGCGGATCGGATAGCCATGTCTTGAGCGTAGATTGAAAAAAATATCCGATTCCTATTGGAATAATCACAAGCAAACACGCGACACACACAATGCCAAGAACCGTGATCCAGTGTCGTCTTAAAAAGAGAATCACGTGTTCATTTTGTCGTTGATTGGGAAGATGATCGAGGTGAAACATACAGTACGTTCATTACACGTTTGGAAACAAACCAGAATGTTTTTGAAGAACTTCATTGATTGGGATTGGTGTCGACCAATCAAGCTCTGCCAGAACAATGAGGGATTCACTGACAAGCAAGAGAGTTCCTCCGGCAAAAACAATGATCAACAAATATAGACTCAAGTTATAAACACCATATTTCAATAAATGAAAGACAGCAAAAAGACTATAGAGAAGATAAAAAATTAAATACGCGCTAAAGACGTACAAAAAAATCGATGTGGAAATTGAGAAATCAAAGGATTCGAACATAGATTAAGAGACATTATAGCAAAAGACCAGGTGGTACGTCGCGTTCAAGATGTTGGTAGGCGTGTTCTGTGACGATACGGCCGCGGGGTGTGCGCTGCAAAAACCCGAGTTGCAATAAGTAAGGTTCATGCACGTCTTCAATGGTTTGAAGTTCTTCTTGTGTTGCGGCTGCAATCGTGGAAAGTCCAACCGGACCTCCGTGAAATTTGTCCATGATGGTTTCTAAAATAAGACGATCCGTTTGATCGAGTCCAACATGGTCAATAGTGAGCATCTTTAGTGCGTGTTCACACAAGACGTCGGTGATCCTACCATCGGCTTTCACTTGTGCATAATCACGCACGCGTTTGAGCAAACGGTTGGCAATACGAGGTGTACGACGTGATCGAGTCGAAAGCAGCGTAAGCGCTGTTTCATCAATAGCAACATTCAATAAACGTGCGCTTCGTTTCAATACTCGAGCGATATCATCGGTGGTATAGAAATTGAGATGATGAATCACACCAAAACGATCTCGCAGAGGCGATGTAAGAAGAGAAAGACGAGTCGTGGCTCCGATAATGGTGAATTTTTCTAAATTCAAGCGCAGTGTGCGAGCGGTTGGTCCTTTTCCAACAATGATGTCCAGTGCGTAATCTTCCATCGCAGGATACAAAATCTCCTCGATTGTTTTGTTCATTCGATGAATTTCATCAATAAATAAGATATCGCCTTTTCCTAAGTTTGAAATGATGGCTGCCAAATCCCCGACTTTTTCAAGTGCGGGACCAGATGTCACACGAATTTGTGCACCCATCTCGTTGGCAATGATGTGCGCGAGCGTTGTTTTTCCAAGTCCTGGATTTCCGTAAAGCAGCACATGTTCAATTGGCTCTTCCCGCTGTTTGGCCGCTTCGAGAAATACAGACAAATTTTCTTTCATGTCATTTTGTCCAACAAATTCTGCGAGCGACTGTGGTCTCAGACTAACCTCAATTTCATCCACGGTGTTTGTCGAGGGAGAAAGGATAGATGCAGGTTTATTTGTTTCTTCACGTTCAATCATGGCGATTGTATTGTGCCTTATTAGAGACGTTCTGACAAAACAACGGTTTATGGTGTCAATAAGTTAATGTGAACAGGCACAACAAAACAACTTCACAGATGTGAAGTTGTTTTGTTGGTGGCCGATAATACAATCAGCGCGAAACGAATTTACAAAAAATTGGATTTCAACTTCCTTTAAGTAAGTAGAGCGAGTTCCTCTTTAGAGTAAAACTCCTTACCTAATCTAAACTTTTCAGGTTTATTTCTTATTGTCGACACTATTTTTTTATTGGGAAAAGAACTCCGAGAACCTTTGCCGATGCCTGGTGATAGATACTATCATGTTCCTCGAAAAGTTCCCCGTCCATTTCTTGAGCTAATTTTTCCGCACGTTGAAATCGGACTTCATCGTCTTCGGACTTTAACCAGTCACTATCTATATCAAAAGGTACGATATCAAATACGAGCATGAATTTATCTTTTGTAAATGCACTTTTGCCTTCATTTCTCGCCCAAGAAATTTGATCACCTTCACTTGGAAGTCGAGCATTTTCGTCAACATTAAAAAAATATGGTTTATGCCAATCATCAGTCTCAACAACGTCGTCTGCTTTTAATATTGAAAATTCCGGTAATCCATATTCCTCAAGAGTTCGTTGTTGACGAATAATGTCGACCAAAACATCGCCTGTATCCTTGCCCAACTTCCTACCCATTTCCAACAGCTTAAGATGGATTTCGTGCCTCTCCTTATCTAACTCAGAAGTTTTTGCAATTATCTCTGGGTCGCCTGGAATGGGGTATAGCCCTCCCAAAACAAAATGACTGGTTTCTGGTAAAATAAAATCGTGAG
>CAYIPP010000053.1:4725-5869 GCA_964365355.1 uncultured Gammaproteobacteria bacterium | reverse complement strand
GTTAGCCCCTTCCAGGGGCTTTCCCACTACTACCGGCTCTGCCGGTAGATGGGATCTTGAGCTCCTCGCAATGACGTGTCAGTGAGTTTTGCAACGGTCTCTAAGAAGCTTCTTTTCTGAACAACACTACCAATGGTGTTTTAAGGAGAATATACAAATCCAGAAGAGGGCTCCAGTGTTCAATATAGTAAATATCAAGCCGAACCTCATCTTCAAAATCGAGTTTTTCTCGACCACTAATTTGGGCCATACCGGTGATTCCCGGTTTGATCATATGGACTTTTTTGTGTTCCGGTCGGTACTTCTCAACTTCCTCAGGCAAGTGTGGACGCGGACCAACCAGTGACATTTTTCCGTTCAGAACAAGAAATAATTCCGGCAATTCATCAATAGAAAATTTCCGAATGAACGTACCTACACGTGTGACACGTGGATCATTTTGAATTTTGACAAGTGGTGAACCCTTACGTGTATCTTGTGCTGCAAGTTCTTGATAACGCATGAAATGTGTTCCGGGTTTCATGGAACGGAATTTGAAATAGTGAAATGGTTTGCCATACTGACCGATGCGAACGGAAGGCATGTTTTTATCGATTGTTGAAAAAAGAATTGGACCTTTTGAATCGAGTTTGATTGCCAGAGCTGTGAGAAGCAAAACAGGGGAAGTAAGACTCATGAGAATCAATGATCCAACAATATCAAACATACGCTTGTAGATTGCTCCCCAACCGTCCAATGGAGTTTTTCGTACTTCAATGATCGGGATGCCTCCATAGGTGTGATGAACAGAGCAGCCAACAGCAGCGGCGAATAGGTCAGCAGAATAGAAAAAGCCGATATGTTCACTTTCTGTGAGAGCAATAAGTGCAAGACGTGTTTTTCGATCCGCTTCTGGATCTGCAAGGATGACTTCGTCTAGTTCATTGTTTTGTGCGAGTTCTGTGAGGCGTTTGGATGTGCGTGCATCAAACTGTGCAACGTGTCCGACGACACGAAAACCCAGTCGTGTTTTTTGTGAAAATTCTTGAATGAGTTTCCAGGCCGCAGATGAATCGAGTAAATTCTTGAACGATAGTTCTTTGCCTTGGATTTGTTCAAATTGAGAAAAAGCGCCAGTTCCCGATTGATAAAAAGCCGCTTTTTG
>CAYIPP010000053.1:0-4715 GCA_964365355.1 uncultured Gammaproteobacteria bacterium | reverse complement strand
TTCCGCAGTTGGATTACGGCCGATAACAAAAATACGATGCACACCAATACCGAATCGTCGAATCGATCGTTGAAGACCGCGGACGATCAATCGGGAGAACATCACAAATAGAATGGAACATCCCCATGCGGCAATCGCGATGAAACGCGATTCAAAAAGTTCGCGTGAAAAAAAGAGCATGGCAAAAACAAGCGCCATACTCGCGGAACAGGCAAGGAGAATTTTGCCCACTTCCGAAGTCACACGATGTCTGTTTGTCGTATACAGTCCAGAAATAGCAAAAACACCAATCCAGACAACAATAACAGGTGTGGCGATTTGAAGAAATCGATCATAGCTCAGTGTAAAAATGACAGGCCTCATGGCGGTAAAGTAGGGATGGAATCGAAGAAAAAACGCCGCAGAAGCCGCGGCAAGTAATGAGAAAAAATCAAGAGGAACCAAAAGCAGGGTAAATACAAGTTCTGAGCGTTTCATAAAAAGAAAGAAATAAAGAAAGCGGATGAGCAAATAGTAACAAAAAACACTCGCGTTGGCGAGTGTTTTTTTGTCCCAGGAGTTGTCTGTAAGCCGAATTCTGTCTACTTCAAGTGACTACTCGAAGGAGGCGATCATCTATCTAGACCCCGTGTTGCCACAAGGTTCAAGCGAGCTACCAAATTTGCTCTTACACCGGAAAGGGTTTACCACGTCACCGTGTCACCACGGGACGAAGTATGTGGCGTGCAGGGCGACTACCATGCAAACCTCATACCACTTTTCACCTTTGATCCCGCCGAGGCGGGACTAGTATTGTCTCTGTGGCACTTTCCCTAGGGTTCAAGTCCGGAATCGAGGAATGTCCGGCAGAGCCGGATCCGACAATCGTCGGAAATAAATCCAATTCCACGTCTCCTGAGTCTTATCCCTGGTCGCCGTTAGCGACTTTCCTTGGCCGTTGTTCTTGCGAATAACGAGGTGTTCGGACTTTCCTCCCTATATGTTTTTCAATAGAGGGCGACCACCCGACATTCCTAGGACGCAGTGAACGATAACAAATTTTGAAAAACATGTCAATCAATGATCCGTGTATTCTAAAGTTGGATCCCGATGGCTTTTCGCACTTGCTTCATTTTCTTTTCAGCTTTTGTCTTTGCTTTTTTTGCGCCAGCATCCAGAATGGATATCAGTTGTGCTTCGTCTTGCAGATACAGATGGATGTGTTCTTGTAGTGGCGTCAGGAATTCGATGAGATGTTCAGCAAGCTTTGTTTTAAATGCTGCATATCCTTGTCCTTCAAATGTTTGTTCAACGGCTTCCGCAGATGTATGAGTTACCAACGAATAGAGTGTGATGAGATTAGAAACTCCAGGTCGATGAGGTCTACGCACAATCGTTCCTTCCGAATCTGTGACAGCAGATTTTATTTTTTTCTCAACTGTTGGTGCGTCATCCATGAGTAAGATAGAGCTTTTTTCATTCGGAGAAGATTTGGACATTTTGTTTTCAGGTTTATCTAACGACATGATTCTTGCACCTGTTGTGCGTATGTGGGGTTTTGGCATAACGAATGTCTCACCAAATCGACTATTGAAACGTTCTGCCAAGTCACGAGCGAGTTCCACATGTTGTTTTTGATCTTCACCAACCGGAACAATTTCAGTGTCGTACAGAAGAATATCTGCAGCCATCAAGACAGGATAATCAAATAATCCAACCGTCACGGATTGACGTTTGTTGCGTGCTTTATCTTTAAACTGTGTCATGCGTTCAAGTTCTCCCATAGAGGTAACACAGTTGAGAATCCACGCAAGTTCTGTATGTTCTTGAACACGCGATTGTTGAAAGAGCGTCGTTTTGAGCGGATCGACGCCACAGGCTAAATAGGTTGCGGTGGCAAACAAGATGTTTTTTCTTAACATCACCGGATCTTGAGGAACAGTGATCGCATGATAGTCAACAATAAACAAGATATTCGTATTGCCAGAATTTTGCAGCTGAACAAATGGTTCGATTGCGCCAAAATAATTTCCAAGATGGAGAGTTCCAGAAGGTTGAAGCGCGGTTAACATACGTGCCATATGATCGTTGTTACAAGCGGTGATTTCTCTCAATTTACACTTCAATAATAACAGGAAGAATCATGGGGCGGCGTTCAATCTTTTTAAAGAGGAACGCACCGATTTTGTCTCGAATTTGCTCTCGAATGTATTTTGGATCCGCTTCAGATTTCGAGTCTTTGTCACCAAGAACTTTTTTGATTTCTTGTCGTGTTTGATCGATCAGTTCACGTTGTTCTTTCATGAAAATAAAACCGCGACTGATAATATCGGGATACCCGATGAGATTACCGGTCTTCTTTTCGATTTGAACGACCACAATAACCATTCCGTCTTCTGCAAGCACTTTGCGATCACGTAAGACAACTTGTGAAACATCTCCCACACCTAATCCATCAACGAAGATGTAGTCGGTTGGAACTTTTTCGTTGGTGAGTTGTCCGCCGTCTTTCCAAAACTCCATCACTTGCCCGTTATCAACTACAAAGACGTTTCCATCTTTCCAACCCATCGAATAAGCGACTTTTGCATTTTCACGAAGGAGGAAGTGATTTCCCTCGATTGGAACGTAGTAGGTTGGTTTAAAAAGGGCAAGCATCAGTTTGATATCTTCCTGTTTTGCGTGTCCTCCGGCATGCACGTCCATCATTTTATAGTTGATCACGTTTGCTCCTTTGCGATAGAGCGTATCCATAAGCCGTTGAACAGAGGCTTCGTTTCCCGGAATTACCGATGAAGAGAAAATAACCGTATCTGTTTTTCGGACACGAATGCTTCGATGCTCATTATTGGCGATGCGGTTTAATGCCGCATTTTTTTCCCCTTGTGCGCCCGTGCAAATCAACACGATTTTCTCATCAGCAAATCCATCCATTTGTTCAGGTTTGATGAGTGTGGATTGATTGCACTTGATATAGCCGATCTCTTTTGCAATTTCTACGTTTGTGCGCATGGAATATCCATCAATAGCTACTTTTTTCCCAAGCTGTTCTGATTTTTCAATAAGTTGTTTTACACGTGAGAGCAAGGAAGCGAAGGTGCCGACAATCACACGACCTTTGGCTTTTTCGATAATTATTTCCAGTTCTTCGCCGATGACTTTTTCAGAAATTTGATGGCCAGGTTGATTCGCATTTGTGGAATCTCCCATCAAACACAACACACCCTTTTTTCCAATTTCGGCAATTCGTTGAAAATCAGCGTGTTCAGTTCCCGCAGGGTGAAAATCGAATTTCCAGTCTCCTGTGTGGCAAACAACACCGATAGGTGATTCAACCACGATTCCAACGGAATCAGGGATATTATGATTAATGTGAAAAAAGGAAACAGTAAAAGAACCGAGTTTAAGAATATCTGTGGATTTTGTGACTTTGATATCAAGTTTTTTGGTATGAAAGTCTTCTTGACGACGTTTGACGATCGCCGCAGTAATAGGCAAGGCAAAAATTGGTGGATTTCCAATGTTTGGAATGACATGCGGAATGGCTCCGATGTGGTCATAGTGTCCATGTGTAATAATAACTCCACGAATATTTTTTTCTTTTCCTTTCAAATACGTCGTGTTTGGAATGATGTAATCAACCCCAGGCATATCTTCTTCTGGAAATTGAAGACCCATATCAATAAGGAGAATGTCGTTTTTGTACTCAATGAGTGTACAGTTGCGACCCACTTCTTCACATCCACCAAGAACCATAATTCGGAGTTTATCTCCGTTTGGGGCTTTGATGGTTTGAGTTTGTTGAGCATTTTTAGAACGAGTCGCATCTTTTGCTCGAAAGACACGTCCTTTGAAACGATTTCCGCCTCGAGGATTTCCTCGCATTGTCGAATTTCGACCGGTTGAGGGTTGTTTAGGTGACATAAAATAAATAAAATACGTTATACATTGATGATGAATTAGATAGACAGAACAAAAATTATTTTCTTAAAAAGAACAGACTCTCTTCCAAGAATCGAGACAAAAGAAGAGATCATGTCGCATGACTGGACTTAGACAGATGTTGGTGGGCGAGGAGGGACTTGAACCCTCATGAGCGTAAGCTCACTACGACCTGAACGTAGCGTGTCTGCCATTTCACCACTCGCCCAACAAAAACTATCAACGTGCATTAGTGAAACACTTGTTTTGTTTTGATGTACCAGGAAGTGATCGTTTCAAAACGATCAGAGGGAACACGAATGTGCGAAGGTTGTGTGAGATGGACTTTTTTTGTCACAGCAAATGTATAAGAAGATTGATACAAGAAGATTGCTGGATTTTCCGTGAGGAGTTTTTCTTGGAATGTTTTGTAGGCACGTTGACGATCATCATCATTTGTGGCTGAACGTGCTGATTCTAATACTGTATCAATATCCGCATTCGTATAATCAATGATGTTGAGTCCATTTCCGTTGCCTTGCGAAGAATGCCAAAACACATAAGGGTCCGCATCTGTGCTGTACATTACTGTTATCAGAAGCAATTCAAAGTTTCGTGGTTTGATGACCTGTTCATACAAGGATTCTGCCGGTACGGATACAACAGTTACATCTAAGCCGATCAATTGAAGTTGCTGCACGATCGCATTGGCAACTTGCAGATATTCTGGAGCATCAATGGTGGTGAGCGTAAATGTATTCGCCTGTTTATTTTTTTCTTGTGATACCTCCTGTGTATCAGAAGATGTTGTGTTT
>CAYIPP010000052.1:0-5897 GCA_964365355.1 uncultured Gammaproteobacteria bacterium | reverse complement strand
CGCTGAGAAAGAAAACGTGCCACCATTTGTCATTTTTGGAGATAAAACCCTCCAAGAATTTGCCTACTATCTCCCACAAACTCTTTCCAGTCTCGCAGACATCTTTGGTGTGGGTGAAAAAAAATTAGAACAGTTCGGTTCTCAATTTCTCACCGTTATTCAGGTCTACACCAAAACACAAAACCTTTCTGAAAGACCACACACAACATCTAGAACATACGTTTCTAAAAAATCACCATCAGGTTTTTACACTGGATCCACAGTTCAGAAAACACAAGAACTCATCGAGAAAAAATATTCTCTTGCCATGATCGCAAACACACGAGGACTCACAGAAGGAACTATTATCCAGCATATTCTCAAACTTGTGGAAATGAATCCAGATCTTGCTATTGCTCATCTGAAACCCACAGATGAACGTTTTGAAAAAATCAAACAGGCATTTGCAACTGCCAACACACAAATGCTTACCCCGGTAAAAAACTTGCTTGGAGAGGAATATTCTTATGATGAATTAAGACTGGCGAGACTATTTTTATAAAAAACTACCGAGCATTTTCTGCAACAGAAACTATCTGTATTTTTTACTTCTCACCTGATGGACCACGTTGTTGAATAATCTTTCGATACACCTCAACTGAGGATCGAGCAGTTCGTTTGCATGTTGCAAAGTCGACATGAAATAATCCAAATCTTGGAAAGAGCCCATCTGCCCATTCAAAATTATCCAACAGTGACCAATGAAAATACCCTCGAAGATCGACCCCTTCTTCTTTGGCTTTGAGTGCAAAGCGAAGTGATTCTTCTAAATACCATGCGCGATGATGATCGTCTTTATCGGCAAGACCGTGTTCTGTGATATACACGGGTTTTTTATATCGCTTCAACCCTTTCAAAACTTTGTACAACCCTTTTGGATATAATTCCCATCCAAGATCAGAAACGATTTGATGGTGTTTGCCAAATGTAAAATCTACGGAATTGTGAAAATAATAATTCAGACCGATGAAATCTTGGTGATTTCGCACTCTATTTAAAAACCATTCGTTCCAAACATAGGTTGAAACACGAGCAACAAGTTGATTAATTCCCCATGGTTGTTTGGCTGAAAAATGTATATTGTGTTTGGCCAAACCAATTTCTAACGACGGGTCAAGAGTTTTGATTGTTTGATATGCACGTTTATGAGCCTGAACAAGATGTTGAATCACTCTGATTGTTTTCTGAAAACTCTTTGCTTGTGGAGGCCATTGTCCGGTTAAATAACTATTGCTCGTATACACAAGTGGTTCATTGATGGTGATCCACACATGCACCTCAGACTGAAGTGAAGACACAATTTTTTGCGTGAACGTAACAAAATCATCAACCGTTTTTGCTGCAAGCCAGCCACTCTGATCGCGAACCCATAAAGGCACAGGCCAATGCCAAAGTGTGACAAACGGTTCTATCCCCTCTTCTTTAAGACGCTTCGCAAAATAGCGATAGCGTTCAATCACTGCTTCATCAAATAAACCTTTTTTTGGTTGCACACGAGACCATTCAATCGAAAATCGATAACTATTCACACCAAGCAATTTCAAACACTTGATATCCTCTTCAAATTGATTCCATGAATCACAAGCCTCCCCCGAGATAAATTCATCTGGATTTTTTCCGATGGATTCAAGTTGCGCCCGACGATCCATGGATTGTTCCCACTCAGACCAATCATTGAGAGTATGGCCTTCAATTTGATGAGCTGATGTTGAACAACCCCAGTAAAAATTTTTTGGAAATCGATGCATGGCAATAGGGTTGGAAGAATATTCGAGAATTTAATTGTACCATGATAAGAATCATCGTTGTTAGATCCGGTGAGAGAATTTCCTGAGTGCTGTTTTTGACGTATGTCAAAATTAAGCGTATGCTCTTGGCCGTTCTGAACTTCGTTTTAGCATACTACCTATGTGAGGAAGAACATGGTACAAGACCTGTACATCGATCAACTAGCTGTACTGTATCAACGCATGCGTAGGTCTTTTTCAAACAGTCCGTTCATTCATGGAAATAAACGACTAGGTGTTCTGTGTTGTTCTGATGGACGTATGCGTACGTTTAATCGGGCGATTGGTGCACAACCTGGCATGTTGTATGACATGCGTGCAGTGGGAGCACGAAAGTCGTTTCTTTCTTACGCGTATCGCGATCGTTTGGGTGATTGGATACGGCAAGGTGGCACAGATCACGTTATGCTCCTGACCTACCATTTTGATTGTCTCAATCGCACATTGGGTTGTGCAGGGTTTCGTTACGAAACTGCCTGCGCGATTCAACATCAACTTCGGCACGCACAAGATATCCACGAAGCGTTTGATGGAAAGATTCAAGCGCTTGTTGTGGGATATGATACGCGTCTGGAACAATTGCATTTGCATGGTGCAGGTCAACCTATCATGACGCGTGAACTGATTTATGATGGATGGAATAGAGATTCAATCTTGGAGAGACTGTCTCGATTCTGGCCTCATGTATCCTTTGAAACACTGCAAGCATTGCTTCCGTTAGTACTTTACAATGCGCAGCATGTTGCGGATAACATCTCCAACGGTTGGCATGAGCGTGAAGTAAAACATAGGGAAGTTGGACTCGTGATCGGACGGCGTGTTGGTTGGATCGTTGACGATGAGGATGCACTCCAAGCCGTCATGATTGAAGATACAACAATGGAAAAAGTAGAAGAATGTTCTTTGGGAATTTCGTTGCTGAGAAGCAACCTTGCTGAACACCGCATTCCACTTGAACATGGTGCATTTTTGTTTGTGTGTATTCCTTACATCTCGTTAGACGCAAGATCTGCAAGTGTGGTCGCTGGAAAACGATGGATGGAACTTGCACAAGAGATCGTGTTAAAAATAGCTCCGGATGTTCACGAACATCTTGTGTATATCACGGGTGTGATTTCCGAACATACGCGGGAACTATCCATTGTGGATGGACCGGAACAATGCATACGAATGTTTCCAAATCCATCGTGACCTACGCGTTCATTTGATACCTAAGCATATTTGCTTGTACGAATCTCCCGGGTTAACAGCTGACGAGTTAGGAACGTTTGATTGGGGAGCCGATACATCGTGACATGGCAGTATACGCCAGCGCGTGGAGGTGCGAGTCTTGAGCTGGAAGGAAGTCGAGTATCCTAACTTAGGAAATTGCCTAAAATAAGACATTTTTCAACCAATGGTTCTTGACCATACCTGAAATTAGGCTTATAAGAGTACGTTGCCGAGATGGTCTCGGTGACTCTCCAAACTCGTAGAGAAACGTTACTTTTGTATGGTGAGCCTTAGGTCGACGCAATTCGCGTAGATGAGAGGTAGACTATGCAAGGAGGAAACATGGCTCGCAAAAAGAATGAGTTTCTGAAGGCGTTCGGAACCGGCTACGAAATTTTCACGAAGGTGTCCAAGGCTGTCCTGGACAATGGCGGCACCGATGATGATCTTCGGCGTATCCTCAGCGACAAGAACCTCTCCAGGCGAATCGCCGAGATGGTCATTGCCAGCAGGTTCGATTCTGGAAAGATCACGGTCAGCGCGTTCTTCCCGATTGTCGTTGATCACGGCCGGACGATGACGAGCATGATGACGCAGATGAAGGTCAAGGACTACTCGTTGCACCACCGCGCTCCTGGAATGCCCCAACTTTCATCCCTGCTCAACTTTAATGGTGTCGGTCGGGTCGAGGATGAGGTGGCGATCCTCGAATTCGAGGAGTGGGCAGCTTATGAACCTGAGGAGGTGAACGATCTGCTCGACAAGTCCGGACTGGAGCATACAGAGGCCAAGCACCTCTTCGCGTTCGGTGAGCGGTACCCGGAGATGACATTCAGCTACTACATCATCGCACCTGGATGTGATGGGGGTCGTTGCCTCGCCAATCTCGTCGCAATGGGTTCGTCGATCAAGCTGAATCCTGATGACGCTGCGGGCTATCCGTACTTCGGATGGGACGGCATCTACTGCCATCGCTATCTGTCGCTCGTCTTCAACATGCAGATGTGGCAGAAGCCACGGCTGCTCGTCCGACGCAAGCAGATGGTGTGATGTCTATAGGACATTTTATTTCGCGTTGACAGCGTCTGCGCCCCAGCCGTACCATCACCGATCCGATTGATTGGCAACTCGCCCGTCGCTATCTCATCCATGCCCTCACTCGTCTCACATGAGACAACAAACTCCAACGACAGTTGGAGTTTTTTATTAAACCTCCGCCTATTTCATTATGCTACGACAGATGTAAACATAAAATGAGACCTTAAACATATGGTCTCATTTTACTTCCTCCGCGTATGGCACTAAAGATTTTCGGTTGGAAAGAAGCTTGGTAACCGACATGGTGACCGCCTTCTTTGTACTTTTCACGAGTGAGGTTGACCGCTCTCGTCATTAGCTGACTGGCAGGATGCATCATAAATCTACATCAACAAAAAGTATTTGAACGGAATCAGCAAAACTTTTTCGTCCTTGGAAAGCAAAAGCTCGCGTGAGGAAATGACAATACCCCGGTTGATACCCCGATCCTTTATTGATTGCGCCACTTGGGCTGTACCTTTCTCCCCGCTCCCAACCTCAATAGCGACCTCATGACCATTGAGCATCTGAAGGATAAAATCCGCTCCTCCTTGGGAGGGATCGTAAAGAAGCGTCCCGGCACGTTTCGAAGCAAATTCTCGATAGAGGTGAAGCGCCACGATGTCCTCCCAATATTTGCCTCGACGCGTTGCCATCGTGCCATCTGAGCCAGCGATGGAAAGAAGCGAGGCACGAAGGGCAGGACTCATGAAACAATACTTTGTTGGTTTCTTTACGGCACTTGTGGCAGAACCGTAGGGAGGAATCTTGATGAGGCACTCTGCATCCTTCAAAACTTCCAGAGCACCTGCAAGCGTTGTGCCGTTTGCTCCAATCAAGGCCGCAAGCTTGGAAACTGCTAGCGTGTCAGTGGCATCAGCGAGTAGATACAAAAGTCGACGCATCATGACGATTGTTTCGATTTTCAAACTCCCAATGCGGGGAACATCTGTGTTGATGATTTTGTCGATCAAGGTATTGAGCGCTTCGTACACCTGATTCTTGTCTGGATAATTGAGCGCGAACGGGAACGTTCCAACTTCAAGGTAATGGTTGATGTTCAGTTCATCCACTTTCGACCAATACTGGGCGATCTTGCTTTCAATGGACTTTAGGAATGCAAACGATTCGGAAACAGATGCATGGCCATAAACCGCGCTTTGGATTTCTTCCTTCAGCCCTTTTACTGGGACGATGCCGTGATGAATCATCTCATACTCTGTGAAGTTCATCGGATACAGCCGTTCAAGTGTCGAACGACGAGCCACATCAGGATTTGATAGCAGTTCCAATGCCAACGACCCCGTGCAGAAAATAAACACCTGCTTAGATTTATCAAAAAGCGCCTTAAGAACAACGCCCCATTTCGAATCATATTGCGCCTCGTCAATGAAAAGCAGAATTGGCTTTTGCTGCTTTTCAAACGAGACACCCAAAACCATCTCATACGCTTCAATAATTTCTCTAAGCGAAAGACCAAGGTTCTCAACCGCATCGTCGAGCGAAACGAATAGGGCGTGGTTTTTCGGCAAGCCCATCTTTTTGAACTCAGCGAGCACCTCAAAGTAGGTTTGAGCCATGATCGTTGTTTTTCCAACACCACGCAGACCAGGCATGATTACCCAACGCTGATCGGACTTTCCCGCGAGGAATACTTTATAGTACTGACGAATTTTTACAATGATGTTACGTGTATTATTTCTCATTCCTTTGGGATTCTTAAGATAACCCTCTAAGCGGGCTTCGGCTCGAACAAGCTGGTTTTGGACGTAATTTAAGGCT
>CAYIPP010000051.1:0-5930 GCA_964365355.1 uncultured Gammaproteobacteria bacterium | reverse complement strand
GTGATCGACGTCGAGTAGCGCGGCGGCCAAGCTCAAACAATTCAAAATTCCTGATTTTATGTTCGGCTTAATTGTTGTTGGAGCCTTGTCGGCAAGTTTTATTCCATTGTTTACAAAACACTATCATGGCTTGCATCGTGATGACGCTTGGAAATTTACCAATAACATTCTCAATAGTACGTTGTGTGTGATGGGTTGTTTGTGTTTGATTGCGGCTATCGGTTCGGTGCAAGCTGCACAGATGATTGCGCCTGGATTTAGCCCGGATAAGCAACTTGCTGTCGCAAGTTTTATGCGCATCATGCTTGTGGCTCAAGTGATTCTTTCGCTGTCTACCGTTTTTGGAAGTGTGCTGCAAAGCACGAAACGTTTTTTTCTGTATGCGCTCGCTCCTCTTTTTTATAATATAGGAATCATTGTTGGTGTTCTCTGGTTTGTTGATGTTGTGGGTCCGATAGGGTTGGCATGGGGTGTTGTGTTTGGTGCATTTTTACACATGCTTGTTCAGGTTGTTGGATGTAGATCTTTAGGTTTTGGTTACAAACCCATTATTGATTTTAAATCAAAAGATGCTCGAACGCTGTTGAAACTTACAGGACCTCGCGTTCTGGGTATTGCGGTTAATCAGTTGCTGTTTTTGTTTTTGACGGTTATAGCTACTTCCATGGCTTCGGGAAGTGTGACCATTTTGCAATTCGCTTATAACATTCAGTTTTTTCCAGTCGGCATTTTTGGGGTTTCATTGGCAGTAGCAGCATTTCCTACGTTTACAGAACATTTGGGTTCAGGCGACACAAAACGGTTTATCGAATCGTTTTCTGTGATTGTCCGTCAGACACTATTTTTTCTCATTCCAATTACCTTGATCTTTTTACTGCTTCGATCACAAATTGTGCGAGTTGTTGTGGGCGCTGGAGCGTTTGACTGGTCTTCAACAATTTTGACAGCAAATACGCTGGCCTTTTTTGCACTGACCTTTATTCCACAATCGTTGATCTATATTTTATCTCGAGCATTCTTTGCTGTGCATGATACGGTGACTCCACTCACAGCAGGTTTTATTGGATCATTTGTAGGGATTATGAGCGTATTCTTATTGAAGGATACATTTGGTGTTGTTGGGCTTGCGATGGGGTATTCACTATTTGCCATGGTGAACATGATCCTCTTATGGATTCCTCTGCGGCAACGTATCGGTTCTCTCGACGAAGTTCGTATCTATAAGTCACTGCTTATCCTGATTATGGCAGGCATTGTTTGTGTACTCATCACACAACTGGTAAAACCTGTGTTGTCTCACCTGGTTTCGCTTGATACTTTTTTTGGCGTTTTACTTCAGGGTGGTATTGCGGGTTTACTAGGATTATGTGGGTATTTCGTTGTTGCATGGCTGTTGAAATCTCCAGAACTCATCATGTTTATCGGATCTCTTCAACGAAAATTTTTGCGTAAAATCGAACCTCACGAATCCGTTCCTGTTCAAGAGTAGACCGTTTTTACCGCTTTCAGTAGAATGAGGAAACATAAGCCATGTGTGATCTCAAACGACTATTGATATGAAAACGAATGAATTGCGAAAAAAATATCTTGATTTTTTTGTTAACAAAGGTCATCAGATTATTCCTTCTGCTTCTTTAATTCCTGAAAATGATCCAACAACGTTGTTTACCGGATCCGGTATGCAGCCCATGGTGCCATTTTTGTTGGGTGAAAAACATCCGGCAGGAAATCGTATCAGTGATTCACAGAAATGTTTTCGTGCGCAGGATATGAACGATGTGGGCGACAATCGACACACGACGTTTTTTGAAATGCTCGGAAATTGGTCGTTGGGAGATTATTTTAAGAAAGAACAAATTTCGTGGATGTTTGAATTTTTACTCAGTGAACTTAAGCTCGATCCACAGCAGCTGTTTGTTACATGCTTTCGAGGAGATGATGAACAGGCGATTGCGCGTGATACTGAGGCGGCTGAAATTTGGAAAAGTTTATTTGCGGAAAAAGGAATACGTGCGCTTATTGCAGATCATGCAGAAACAGTTGGCATGCAGGATTCAAGAATTTTTTACTATTCTGCAAGTAAAAACTGGTGGAGCAGATCTGGCGTACCGGAACAGATGCCAGTGGGTGAGCCTGGGGGTCCTGATAGTGAAATGTTTTGGGATTTTGGTGAGAATCTAAACATTCATGAGAATTCTGAATACAAACATGAGGTCTGTCATGTCAATTGTGATTGTGGTCGTTTCATGGAGATTGGCAACAATGTGTTCATGGAATATGTGAAGACTGACTCAGGATTCAACAAATTATCTCAACGAAATGTTGATTTCGGTGGTGGCCTCGAGCGTATGGCTGCCGCCGTGAGAAACGATCGTGATATTTTTCACATTGACGTATTTGATCATGCGCGATCAGTGATCGAACGATTGTCCGGGATTCACTACGGTGACACCATCGAAGAAACTTACGCATTTCGAGTCATACTCGATCATTTGCGTGCAACGACATTTCTTATTTCAGACGAAGCAATCCCTTCAAATAAAGATCAGGGATATTTTACTCGTCGTTTGATTCGTCGGGCTGTGCGTTATGCACATACACTTGGCATCACGCAAAATTTTTGTGCGGAAGTTGCAAGTGGTTTTCTAGAGACCTATGCGGAACACTATCCCGAGCTTCGTGTCCATCAAGAGCGTATTTATTCTGAGCTCAATAAGGAAGAAGAGAAATTTCGCTTGACGTTGGAGAATGGGTTGAAGGAAATTGATACATTGGAAAGGATTGGGAACGTAGATGCAAAACACGTGTTTGATCTCTATCAAACTTACGGTTTTCCCTATGAAATGATTAAAGAAGAATTGGCAAGACGTGGTCTTGTGATTGATGAAGAAGAACTGAAAAACATTGAAGCGGGATTTACACAAGCATTTAAAAAGCATCAAGAAATTTCTCGACAAGGTTCTGAACAAAAATTTAAAGGTGGATTGGCCGATCATTCAGACATGAGTCTGAAGTATCACACAGCAACACATCTTTTACACGCCGCACTTCGACATGTTCTTGGACCAGAAGCAGTGCAAAAAGGAAGCAATATTACTCCAGAACGTTTGAGATTTGATTTTGTCTACCCACAAAAATTGACGGAAGTCCAAAAACAAGAAGTTGTTGATTTGGTAAACGCAGCTATCAAACGTGATTATCCGGTTTCGTTTGAGGTCATGACATACGATCAGGCACAAAAAAAAGGTGCGATTGGTTTGTTTACTGATCTCTACGGTGAACAAGTCAAAGTGTATTCAGTTGGAGATCCAGATGCAAAACCTGAGTCCAGTTCTTCTGCAGAAACGTTTAGTCGAGAAGTTTGTGGTGGACCACACGTCACACATACCGGTGAACTTGGAGTGTTGAAGATTGTCAAAGAAGAAGCTATTGCTTCAGGAATTCGACGCATTAAAGCAATCTTGGAATAACAAGGTTATCCACGTTTGTTATCTTGACAGTTTTTTTATAAATCCGTAAGATACCGGCGCCTTGCAAATTGGTTCGTTCTTGCTTTTTGTGGCCAATTCATGCTAGAATCCGCTCGTTACTTACTTTATGAACATGGGAACAAAGGATTTCATTGAAATGCGAGGTACGGTAGAAGAACTTTTACCGTCAGCAAACTTTAAAATTAAACTTGAGAATGGCCAAATCATTCTCGGTCACTTATCAGGAAAAATGCGAAAATTTCGTATTAGATTATTACCTGGTGATCAAGTCAAACTCGAAATTAGTCCGTACGATTTAACGAAGGGACGTGTGGTATATCGATTTTAAAACATCACCGAATTATTTCGATGATGTTTATCTATCCGAGATTATGAAAGTTCGTGCTTCTGCAAAAAAAATGTGTCGAGATTGTCAGGTAACGCGCCGCAAAGGTCGCGTTGTTGTGATCTGTAAGAATCCTAAACATAAACAACGACAAGGTTAAAATTTTATGGCACGTATCGCTGGAGTAAACATCCCTTCCGACAAACATATTGTGATCGCCTTGACCTATGTGTATGGTGTTGGCAATTCAACAGCTCAGAAAATTCTGAAAGCCGCTGGTGTTGATGAAAGCATTCGAACAAAAGATCTGACAGACGATCAAATTAAATCTATTCGTACTGTTTTAGAAGTTCCGGAGCATCGACTGGAAGGTGACTTACGACGAGATATTCAGTCAAACATCAAACGCCTAAAAGAAATCGGTAGTTATCGAGGTTCTCGTCATGCAAAACGTCTTCCTGCAAGAGGTCAGCGAACAAAAACAAATTCAAGAACCGTGCGAGGAAACGTCAGAAAAACAAACACAAGTGGACGCCGTGCACTGACAAAGACATAATCTATGGCAGCATCAAACAAAAAAAATTCAAGAAAAAAGAAAGTCATGCGCCAAGTGTCACAGGGTTGTGCATACATTCAAGCAACATTCAATAATACGATTGTGACGTTAACAGACGTCAATGGAAATACCATCGCTTGGTCAAGCGCCGGTCATTGTGGATTTAAAGGACCAAAAAAGTCTACTCCCTATGCAGCAAGCGTTATTGTAAAAGATGTTACTGAACAATCAAAGGAAAGTGGATTAAAGGAATTGACGGTGTATGTCAAAGGAATCGGTTCTGGACGAGATTCAGCAGTTCGGGCGTTAAATGCAAATGGATTTTCTGTTTTGTCGATTAAAGATATGACCCCACTTCCACATAATGGTTGTCGTTCACCTAAACCACGACGAGTCTAACTATGGCTAAGGATCAAACACCAATTGTTAAACGTTCTCGCCGACTTGGCGTTGTACTTGGAAAAGAGAAGTACGCTCGTCGTCGAAATTATCCACCAGGAATTCATGGGCCAAAACAAGCGCGCTCACGTTCACGATTGTCTTCGTATGGAGAACAGTTGCGTGAAAAACAGAAAGCAAAAGCCCTGTATGGAATTCTGGAACGTCAATTACGACGTTACTTCGAGTTGGCATCAAAACAAAAGGGAAACACAGGAATCATCTTCGTTCAGGAATTGGAGCGTCGATTAGACAATGTTGTCTTTCGACTTGGATTTGCAAAGACACGCAAACAAGCACGTCAGATCGTCGGTCATGGGTTTATTCAAGTGAATGGTAAACGTGTCGATATCCCGTCATTTCGAGTATCTATCGGAGAAGAGATTTCCATAAAAAAAACGAAGGCAGAGAAGGGAATCATCAAACAAATTCCAGACGCAATGAAAGCGAGTCAAATGCCGTCTTGGATTGCTCGTGATGAAAAATTACTGACTGGAAAGGTCCTCACACTGCCAACGCAAGATGATCTGGATACGATTTTCGATTCAACATTGATTGTGGAATTTTATTCCCGCTAATTAACACAGGAGGAATTTTATGGAGAACATTTTGCTTCCATCAACTATTTCATACCAACCAGGTCAACGTTCTAACGAAGGAATATTGATTATGGAACCATGTTTCCATGGGTATGGAACAACGATCGGAAATGCACTTCGACGTGTATTGCTTTCATCGCTCCCGGGCGCAGCTGTTACCGCTGTAAAGATCAAAGGAGTAAATCATGAATTTCAGGCAATTACAGACGTAAAGGAAGATGCGCTTGAGATTATTTTAAATCTCAAATCATTGCGCATGCGTGTGTTCTCGGATGAACCGGTGAACCTCAAATTGAGTGTTTCTGGTGAACGAACAATCACCGCAGCTGATTTTGAATCCAATGCTGATGTTGAAATTATCAATTCAGATTTGCACATTGCGACATTAACAAGTGCAAGTGCAAAGATGTCTATGGAAATTACTGTGCGAAAGGGTCGAGGATATAGCTCAACCGAAGAGCGTGACGGCCAATCTTCAGATATTGGAACCATCGCTATTGATGCATTGTTTTCACCGGTGC
>CAYIPP010000050.1:0-5962 GCA_964365355.1 uncultured Gammaproteobacteria bacterium | reverse complement strand
CACTGCCAGATCGATCGTCGCCGCTGCTCGAGCTGGCGCTGTCGCGCATGAGCATGCCAACATCTACCACGCTCTGATTAACGATCAGAATCCTACTCATTTTATTAAAAAAACTTCAGTATATGGTTTTGATATTTTGCCATCAGCTCAAAACATTTCTTGATGAGCAGCAGATTGCCTATACAAATTTCGATGTTTCAAGTGATACACACATGGCTCAGGAAATGATTCAAAAATCCGGACAGATGGGGGTTCCTGTCATAGACATTGATGATGAGATTGTAGTTGGATTTGATAAAGATAAGCTTTCTGAGCTTCTCAAGCTCGCATAAACCAAAAACAACAGACGCACATCGTCTGTTGTTTTATTGATATCGTTTCATTACAAGATCCACAATCTCCGGAATATCTTCTTCATGTACATCACCAAAATACATTGACTCAGGAAAAATTGCTACGGTAATTCCAGACGAACAATTTCCCAAGCATCCTGTTTTTGATACACGAATTTTTTGCTGTGCTGAAGGAATGGCTACTTGTTGCTGGCGAATCGCTTGTTTGAATGTTTCATACAGAGCCAAACTTCCTTTTTGTGCACAACATTCCCTCCCGTCTTCTCGGTCATTGACGCATACCAAGAGCAATGTTTCAAATTGATGATCTGCTAAGCGCATACTTGCAACATCCAACGAAGAAGTGTTCTGACTCCATGTCCTGTTGCGCCTTTCCGTGTATACGCATTGATATCACGCTCCGCAAATGCCGGTCCAGCAATATCCAAATGTGCCCATGGAATTTTCTCATCAACAAATGCTTGTAAAAATAATCCTGCGGTTAATGCCCCTCCATATTTTCCTCCGATGTTTTGCAAATCCGCCACAGAGGATTTCAGAAGCTTCTTATAGCCTTTTTCTAATGGCAACTCCCACATTTTTTCTCCAACCTGTTGTGACGCTTCCAAAAGTTGCTGGGTCAATTCTTTGTTATTCGACATCACGCCAGTGATTTCTTCGCCCAATGCCACCATACAAGCTCCGGTGAGTGTCGCAAGATCAATAAGTACATCCGGTTGTTGTTTTTGTGCGTATCCAAGCGCATCCATCAAGGTAAGACGACCTTCCGCATCTGTATTTAACACTTCTACTGTTTTTTTATTGAGTGCCGTGACAACGTCTCCCGGACGAAGAGCATTTCCAGCCGGCATGTTCTCCACAGCAGCGAAAATACCATGGACTTGGGCTTGTGGCGCCAGTTTCTCAATTACATGAAACACCCCGAGAACCGAGGCTGCACCCGCCATATCAACCTTCATCGTCATCATATAATCCGCCGGTTTTAACGAAAGTCCACCTGAATCAAACGTCACGGCTTTTCCTACAAGTGCGATCTTCTTTTTTGCTTTTTTTGTAGGCGTATACACCATGTGCACCAGGTATGGCGCGTGTTCGGAGCCTTGTGCGACTCCTAAAATTCCTCCCGCGCCCATGCGTTCAAGTTGCTGCTGATTAAAAATCTTCACGCGGACATTTGGTGAATACTTAGCAAGTGTTTTGGCTGTCTCAACCAACTTCGCCGGAGAAAGATGCATGGCTGGCGTATTCACCAAATCGCGGGCAAAACAAGTACCTTGAACAAACAATTCACCCATGTCTAAACTTTTTTGCATTCCTCGAAGGAGTTTATGATCTAAGACAATCAATTCGAAAAAAGCAATCTGTTTCTTTTTTTGTTTTTTATAGCGATCAAACACATACGCGGCCAATCGTACACCTTCTGTAACGGCTTGAACTTCCTCCGCTGTCGAAACCCCGTACAACACCTTTTTGGGTTTGAGAACATGTATCGCATGAAAGGCGCACGCACTTGTTTCACGAATGGTCTCAGGTGTTTGATCTGCTTTTTTTCCACATCCAACAAGTAAAATTCTTTTCGCTTGAACCGAACCATCTGTGCGAATCGTCAATGTTTGATTCAGCTTTCCTTTAAACCCTTCCTCTTTCATGATTCTTGCAAGTAATCCATTCATCGTAAGGTTGAGTTGTTCAACAACAGATTGAGGTCTATCTGTTTTTTCATAGACGGGAAGAATCAAAACATCACAAGGCTCCTGTACAATTTCTGCTTTTCGAAGAGTTATATTCATAGGTATCAGGTTAATCATTCACAACCTAACATCTATTTGTCAGAAAAAACAAGTTTTATTGAGAGACAGAATCGGGGTAAATAGAAAATTCAAATACGGGAGGCAGTGTGAAGACGATAAATATCAAGATTGAAGCAAGAAAAAACCATACTACACGTTCTCGCCATGCCAAAACGTCTTTTCCACGAAAATACAACATGAACAAACCAAACAGCACAAAAAATGAGACGATCGATTTCATATATAAACCAGAAATCGGACCAATCGTTGAACTCACTGTCATTATCTGACGAACCCAAGCGCTACGATAGACAAGCCAGTTTCCCATCCATGCAATATGCATCGTCATAGATGCGGCTAAAAATACCGATAACGCAACAGATTCATGAACACGATGTTTAAAAAAATGAAACATAGATTAAATCATGGATTCCAATCCAATCAAGACAATCACGAAAAATGCTATCCAGATAGAACTCATGGTCATCCAGCGATAATGGGTTGAATGACGATCTGCAAGTTTTTCACCAAACACCAGCAGTGAAATTATAGATGAACACATCAAGAAAACTGGAAGTTGAATAATCAACCAACGATGCGTCGATAGCGCAGAAGAAAGTGATTCAAACGCACCGTATGTTGAAGTTGTTGTGACACCACCCAAATCCAACGCAATAATTCCCAGTAGCAGAAAAAGTTGAATCGTGAGTAGAACAACTAACACACGATACAAGCCCGGTTGTCGTTTGAGCAAAAGTGTTACTGTCAGTGATCCCCCATACAAGCACATGAGCAAGCCAAAAAGCATAATACCCGCATCCAAAAAAACAAGCTGTACGAATGGTTGATCTCCTAAAAGAATCGAGGACATATACTCTAGTATATCATGAAGACGGAATTCTCCTAGACTGACGGTTGAACGTTTGACGTCATTTTTTCTTTCCTATATGCTCTGGGTACGATCGTCTATTTTTTAGCTTCTGTATTAACAACTTTTATGCCTGGAAAACGCAAACAAGTGCGCACACAATGGAAACTGGATCGAAAAGAACAGCTTGCACGTAATCGAAAGAAAAAAGCCATTCGTCTCACAAAAGCCGCAAATCTGGCAAAAAAGATATCCGCTTAATGAGCGGATATCTTTTTTTGTTTTGTTTGTATAGTGATGTATTGATCACGAACCAAGACATGTTTGAGCACCACATCAGTGGTTGGAGAAGAACGAATAGTATATGACCCATCAAGCGCAGGATCAAGTCCAATACCGTATCGAATAAACGACACGATTGGGTTGACCGACCAGGCTTGTGAAAGCCCTGTGGATTTATCAATGGGAGAGACAAATTCTGGCAGCATTTCCCCTGATTTTCGATCTTTATCAAAAGAAATCCACCATGTTGTTAGCGGAACATACCAATCTGTATTTCCATACTTTAAACGAGCGCCTGCATTCATTCCATCAAGCACAGGCCAATCCGTTGCATTTTGATAACTTGTCTGTGTAAAACCTTCATACGCCGGAACAGCATTCAGAACTCCCCAATCTGTTTCCAGTTGCGTCAACGTTTCAAAAAATTGTTTACGATGTTCCGGATAAATCACATCATACAAAATTGCTAAGGACGATTCATTTGTGAGTCTGTCAACACAGATGTGTTTTTCGCATCGTTCATAAAAAGACCCTGTTGCTTCATTCCAAAATTGTTTGTTGATTTGATATCGAGCCAACAATGAAACACGATGGAACACAAGTGCATGTGTTGTATAGCCTCGTAATTCAGCTAATTCAACCATGTTTCTGAGCGCTCGATAATAGAGAAGTTCGTTATACAATACTTCCCCACCGCGCGGAATGGAATCCAGCCAATCTTGTAAAGAATTTGGTGGTTTTTCCGGAAGGAAATTTCCATCCGTATCAAGAGAACGTAAATGGGTAAGAATATCTTCCATGATGACAAAAATTGTTCGATTGCCGATAAATGAATTCAATATTGAGGTATCGCCGGTCCATCGAATATAATCATAAACCATCATGATAAAAAACGGACCCGAATCATGATGATCGATCCAGAGAGGAATTGTTAAATCCGAGTCAATACTCACAACACTTGGTACAGATCCATCAGCTTCCACACCACTGGCCAGACGCAAAATTTGTTCACGTACAATTGAAGGATCGATCATCAATATCAATCCGGAAGTCCAGTAACTGTCCCGATAATACGTTCGTGGAGGATTGGCATATTTTGGTCCGGCGCTCAAGTAGTGTGAACCATCCTGAGCGGTTTGGATTGAATCAAGCGCAACAGTCACTGATTCCTGAAATATGGACGTTAAAACCGCATCATCTGTTTCTAATGATGGAAGTGGTGTTGAATCCTGAGCAGCACGTAATGAACCAGGATACAAAACGAAAAAGAAAAGAAAGAACCAAGTAAAACGTCTCATACAAAACGTACCGATTACCGTATCATGCCTTCTAATATATGTTCGTCGGGCGCAGGATTGTCATCATCCGGTTCAACGGTGAGTACATAAAAATCATAGGGTGAAAGATCTGTGGATGCGACAAAGATATTCACGAGTTGATCTTCGACATATTGAGCTTTTCCTGTGCTCACAATCCTCAATTCATCACCGCGTTTAACCAACCATCCTTCATACACAAATCCTTCTTGGAGTTCTGGCAAATTTCCCATCTTCGCGATAAGGGTGAATTGTTGATCTGTGAATTGTGTAAATGCCAATCCAAAGGATCCACCACCGGTCACATCGGCAAGCGCTGCACTTTTCCATCCTTCTATTGGTGTGGAAAGATAGGTATTCACCTGTTGAGGATTCGTGCCTTCAACAGATTCCACCTGAACGATTTGTTTCATCAGGCGAATTTCTTCATCATTCATAATCAAGCCTGTTTTTTTCGCTTCAAACAAAATTTCATCACGATTGATTTCAGCTTGGCGATCATCTGATGTTGTTTGTGTGGAACACCCAAATCCCCCAAGTAAGAGAAGAATCAGTATCAACGGAAATAGAGTTTTTTTCATAGCGGCAAAAGTATAACATACCCTCCTAGAGATAATCTAGAAGTCACTTATACCCAGCGCTTGGAAACTGCATGTTGAGACCTCTGTTGTAAATTTTGTGTCGAACATCATACCTCTGTATTCATTTTTCGTGCCCGATAATCGATCAAACGACCAATGCTGAGCCCTATCACCACAGCCAACATCAAAAGAGCGGCATAGACTCGCCACAACAGATCAAACGAGGCAGGAAGTGTTTCGAGCATGACCAGAATGAATAAAAAATACCAAGACACCATAGAAACAGGTCCAAGTGCAAACACGGCTGTTCGTACACGCGTAAGTTCGCCTGGTAGGTGATCATGCTTACCAAATTGAATCTGTAAAAAACGTGGAGCAACATATAAGTTCAACACAGAACTATTGATGAGCAATATTGCGGCGACCAGTATGTTGATGCGAAACACATCCGTGATCCACAACGTGCCATAATCAGGTAAAAAGATTGCAAGCCCTGTGATCACAATCAATCCAATCGCGAGCCAAATGGCTTGAGAAAATACTCGCAATATGGATGCTTCAATCTCAGAAATTCGAAAATCACTGATAAATCTGAAAAAGAAAAAATCTGCCAGTGTCGCAGCACCAAATCCAATTGCAACACCAAACACATGTGCGATCAAAATAAGTTGTTCCCATTCTACGAAAAATGGAATGAGAAAATCAACAAAGCTGTAACTAGTACCCATTTAAATTAATTTTGAACCTCGTATCTCATTCTTCGTCTAGCAAC
>CAYIPP010000049.1:0-6014 GCA_964365355.1 uncultured Gammaproteobacteria bacterium | reverse complement strand
GCCCCTTCCAGGGGCTTTCCCACTACTACCGGCTCTGCCGGTAGATGGGATAGTACACCTTTGACAGGAAACTCGATGTCTCGTTCGAGTCTGAGAGCCCCAGGTTCATGTTTGTCGTGATACGAGCTGATCATCATGTAATCAAGGTACACATCTCCAACACCTTCACCAGATTCTTTGATGAATTCAAGTTGTGCTCCCAAATCCGAGATGAATGGAACACAACCTTTGAGTAGACCCACCAAGACAACATCTTGTCCGCGATAATCTCGACTGATTTGAACAGCTAATTCAACAACACATTGTTGAATCTGAGCTCGATCAAAAATCACCTGCGATTTCACAACACACCTCCCATAGGCGAAGAGAT
Organism: uncultured Gammaproteobacteria bacterium; assembly: GCA_964365355.1. Classification (GTDB taxonomy): domain Bacteria; phylum Patescibacteriota; class Patescibacteriia; order UBA9934; family GWF2-40-263; genus VGKU01. The sequence goes on along the minus strand of CAYIPP010000049.1, from coordinate 5,644 downwards.
CACAAAAATACTAGAGATATCGCATGATTCGGTCAATCAATGCAGGGTCGTTTTGCATCATCCTTGTTCCGTGTCCGAGTCCGGTTTGTTCCCAAACTTCTGTTTGTTTTGGATTGAGCGCATGTAATTTTTTGATACTTTCATACGATTCTTGATCATCATCGCTTGCAATCAACAGCACGTGTTGTTGTGGATCTAATTGCGTGATCATGGTGTCCGTGCAAACTCCGTGATAATCAACTCCTGGTGACAACGCAATCACGCAAGGAATTTCCGGATGATGAACAAGAGCCTGAATAACCAAATTTGCCCCAATAGATGCTCCAATCAGTATCATCTGTTTTTGAGAAAATCCTTGTGTGGTCGCATACGCAATAACCGCTTCAACATCCAATCGTTTTGCCTGTTGCTGCTTATCTGAAAACTGTTTGTACTGAAGCGTTCCATGCATGCTACTTTCTCCATGTCCACGCTGATCAATTGCTATCGATGCATATCCTTCTTGCAACAATCGCTGCGCAAATTCATCCCAACTTTCTTTTGTGGCAGGCATCATGTGAAACAAGAGTGCAATACGCCGCTCATCCGTATGTCGTTCGATACCTACAAGCGAAACACCATCCTGTGTGGTGAGTGTAATCTTTTTTTTCATAACATTGTTCTCCGCCTCCTGTTTATTCAACAAACGTTTCTCCCTGTTCTGACAAAGACAAAGAAGAGCGTGTCCAAACAAACCCTACAGCAACACCAAGAAGAAAAAGCAAAAGCAAAAAATAGCGCATACTATAGACATCACACGATGACTATATTGTCCCCTGTTCCGTTTCGAATATTTTATTTGGCAACAAATCTATTCTACCTCTTCAATTGAAACGGCGTTCATGACATCTCCAATTTTGATCGTATCCACAATATCCATTCCTTCAATGACTCGTCCAAAAATGGTATACGCTTTAGGAAGCGGAACATCACTCAACATGATAAAAAATTGTGAACCGTTTGTATCAGGACCACGGTTTGCCATGGCGACCGTTCCACGTTGATAGGTATAATCATCCGCAAATTCATCTTCGAACGTATATCCAGGACCACCTGTTCCATTTCCTGCGGGATCCCCACCTTGAATCACAAACCCTTCTTCTCGACGATGGAATGTTAATCCGTTATAAAATCCACCCGTTGTTAAATAGACAAAATTTGAAACCGTTTTTGGAGCGGTATCACCAAAAAGTTCAAACACAATATCCCCTTTATCTGTTTGAATACGAATGGTTTTTCCGACGATTTCTTCTTCAGGTAATACCCCAGGAAATGTCCAGTTCACAGTAGTGGTTTCGATTACAGGTTGATCATCAAAGCTCACGGTAAGTTGTTCCGATTCCTTGGCAACACCAGTGGTACACCCGGCTCCCAACAAAACCAATCCTCCTAAAACAGTAAAAAACAATTTGTTCATAGAAATTATTTCTGAGCAATCACACTCACTGCATTGGCAATGACCTGATTGATTTCAAGTTCTTGCGATTGAGCAATCACGATTCCAGACAACACAATCACCAATACCGTCATCAGAGCCACTAACCGATGAATACGCATGGGAATATATTCGCAATTATCACACAAAGGAACAAAGACGAATCGTTTTTCAAAACGATGAATAATTTTTTCAATCGTTTTGACTTGCGGTTTGCTTTCTGCAACCTGTTGATGCGTTGAAGCAGGCGCTTTCTTCGTTGCAATTTTTTTCACTGCTGCCACCTTTTTCTTCACAACTTTTTTGACAGGTATTTTTTGTTCGACCTCTTTTTTTATTTTTGTAGACATAGGTATCTTCTCATGAAAGAACGATTTATAAATAGTACATACAGTGTACCAAAAAAATTTATTTCACACCAACAACTATAGTCATCACACTATTGGTGATTCCCATGGCAGACCTTCTCGACCAAAACTTCCATACACAGACGTGTATCGATAAATCGGTTTTTTCAAATCCAATCGTTCCACAATCGCCTCTGGTCGAAAATCAAATGACTTTTTTATCACGGTTGTTAAATCAATTTTTGACCCTCGAGATTTTTCCCCCATCCCAACGGCTGACAACACAACCGGTTCAGCCCGACCAAGCGTATACACAACGTTAATCATTGCGGCAGAAACCAAACCTTGATCCACTAATAATCGTGCGGCCACTCGCGCAAGATACGCTCCTGCGCGTTCAGCACGCGACGGATCTTTCCCCGACAACGTAAAATCTCCATGAGGAATCAATCCTCCATACGTATCCACCGTCATTTGTCGACCAGACATTCCTGTGTCAGCTCGAAACCCACAGATCGTAAACGAACCGATCGGATTGATATAGATTTGGATTCCGTGTTCTCCCACAAATGGAATCACCACTTTTTCCAACAATGCAGATCGTACTTCCCGTTCATGAATACTCACATGATGCCCACACAAAAGTGTGATCGATTCCACACAATCACCTTCCATCACGAGCTGTACTTTTCCATCCGGTTTCATCCAAGAAAATGTTGGGTCTGTTTTTCGCAAATCATCCAGACGTCGTGCAAGTGTGTGTGCAAACACAACGGGTCGTGGCATGCGTTCCGTTGTTTCTCGTGTGGCATATCCATTGATCACCACCGTATCCATAACCCCTGTTTTGATACGTCGCATCTCTTCAGATAATTCTGAAATATTTGCAAACACCTCGATATCATCAGGGTATCCAATTTCTTGATAAATTTTTTTTGCAAGAGCGCCAATATCGAAATCTGCGCGCGATTCTACTTGACCACCAATCATAAGCATTCCTTGTGAACCAAACACTTGTACATCTACACGTGCTTCCGGATCACGACGCAAATATTCATCCACAATCGTATCCGCAATTTGATCGCAGACTTTGTCTGGTTGTCCAGACATCATTGATTCAACTGTTTTAAGCATAGAAAAAAATAGCAGTCAGTAGAATAACAAACCCGTCCAAAAAATGAAACATCAATAGAAAAAACTAGAGACATGATGTCTCTCTACTTATCCACACTCGATCTCTTGCGTTCGCTTTTTGTTCGGTTTATCATACGAACATAATACGAACATCTATGTCATCCCTCACAAAAAAACAAGCACAAATTCTCGAGTATATCCGTTCACACATTGAAGAGTATGGTTATGCTCCTTCCTATCGCGAAATAGGAGACCATTTCGGTTTATCTTCACCCGCAACCATCCACGCACATGTGCAAGCCTTGTGTGAAAAAGGTGTGGTTGCCATTGGTTTCGATGGAGAAGCGCGTTCCATTGAGTTGATTAAGGATGAGATTCAAGAACCTTCTGTTGTGTTGCCATTGATGGGACTTATTACCGCAGGAGAACCAATCGAAGCGGTTGAAGATAACGAAACTATGGCTATTCCTGCCACGTTTGTGCTAGATGGATCAAATTCCTTTGTTCTGAGAGTCAAGGGACGATCAATGATCGAAGATGGAATTCTTGATGGAGATTATGTTGTCATCGAACGAAATCCATCTCCAAGAAATGGAGAAGTTGTCGTCGCTCTCTTAGATAACGCGTATGCCACACTGAAACGATTTTATCGCGAACGCACTCGCATACGCCTTCAACCCGCAAACAGCACCATGGAACCAATCTTTGTCAAAGATTGCATTATTCAAGGAGTTGTCAGAGCTGTCATACGTAAATTCCAGCCAGTGTAATACATATAAACGTTGTCTATCCGGCAAGACACAACACAACGCTTTTCAACAACCATTTGGCACGTTTTACGGACGTATCCATCTACGTACGGCGACTTTAAAATTAACCTGTACTGTAAAACAAGGACATCGAGAGAGGCAAGCGCCGGCATGCCTCTCTGGTGATCCATAACCGACACATTATGTCTATTTCAACACTACGCTATCACAACTACACTCTTGCATTTTTGCCAAAACGTCGAAATAGAAAAATACTCACTTTGTTTCAATTCATGCGAATTCGTACCAGCAGACGTCGATTCAAACAACGTCTCAATCGATTACTCAGACACCGTATCTAGTCTCCTCATCTTTCTTTTATCAATAATTTCTTCTATGCATGAATTCCTTCATGATCCTGTCGATGTTCTTGTCTCATTTTCACATAATCGTGTTCATCCAAAACAAATGCGATGGAATCAACGAGATTATACAATTGACCAGGTGAATCTTGTGCATACGGCACGCGAGGGTCAAAAACGTGTTTTTTATTTTTCTGTGTCTGATACGGTCAATTATTTCAAACTTAAACTTGATCCTGAGTGCTTAGAATGGCATCTTGTTGAGTTATACACAGATGGAAGTTGACTATGTCCATCATTCTTCATATCGACATGAATAGTTACTTTGCTTCTGTCGAACAGCAAGCAAATCCGTTTTTACGTGGAAAACCCATTGGTATTACCGGCAAGCAGCAAGAACGTTCCATTGTGGCAGCAGCTTCCAGTGAAGCTAAACGACTCGGTGTAAAAACCGCCATGTCGACTTGGGAAGCCAAACGCATTTGTCCATCCATAATCCTGTATCCTGGTGATCCAGAAAAATATTCATACATTCAACATCGTTTCAATACAATCTATCATGAGTACAGCAACCATGTGGAAGAATTTAGCGTGGACGAAAGTTTTTTAGATGTGACAGACACAGCACGCGATTATCTTGGTGCTGCCTGTATGGCATTATCTATCCGTGATCGTCTCAAACAGGAATTAGGATCCTGCATTACCGCATCTATTGGCATTGGTCCTAATCGACTGATTGCAAAATGTTCCTCTGAGCGAGTCAAACCAAATGGTCTGACTGTCACACCACCAAAACATGTCCTCCAGCTTCTTCATCAATCTCAACTGCAAGATCTGTGTGGCATCGGTCCACGTATCGAGCGTAGACTTCACAATTTAGGCATCTTCTCTTTTAGAGATCTTCGAAAATTCCCATTACATCTTCTTGTTGATGAATTCAAAAGCTATGGTTTCTGGCTTCACGAAGCGGCGTGGGGACGAGAAATTTCAACACGTTCTTCTTTTCATCATGCTGCTCAAGAACACCCAAAATCCTATGGTCATTCTTATACACTGCCCCAGGACACGGATGATCCAAAAGAACTACAAAGATATCTTCTGGGCATGTGCGATCGAGTGGCATGGCGATTACGCCGTGATCAAAAACAGGCAAAACGAATAAGTCTTTCTATTCGCTATCAGGATTTTTCTTCTGCTGGTCAACAACGTTTATTAAAAGAACCTCTTTGGGATGGTTTAACCTTATACAAAATAGCCTGGCACTTACTTGATACCTGGAGAGATGACACAAAAAAAGTACGCCTGATTGTTATATCCATATCTTCTCTTCTTCCGTCAATGGATTCATCGTCACTCTTTAAAAAAGATCGTCAAAAAAAATCTCTTCAATACGCTCTTGATTCGCTTCAAACTCGTTATGGACAACAGATCTGGACACGTGCATCTCTTATAAATCTACGTTTACAAGCACGATCAAGTGGATTCCATTTTGATCACGAATTGTAGAGACCTCTGAAAAAGTCGTGAGATTGCGGTGCACGGGCTGTCGATCCCCACGAAACGTAGTCATTCTACGTA
>CAYIPP010000048.1:0-6324 GCA_964365355.1 uncultured Gammaproteobacteria bacterium | reverse complement strand
TCGATGTTTTTTAACTTTGATCGATATGATCTTGGAAAAGTGGGTCGATACAAATTTAACTTGCGATTTGATGATGATATTTCACCTGACATGGTTGCAAAAGAAGAAAATCGTATTATTCGAAAAGAAGATTTGGTGAAGATTATTACAGAAATTATCCGATTGAACATCACGCAGGAAGAACCGGATGATGTCGATCACTTAGGAAATCGACGTGTACGAGCCGTTGGAGAATTGATCCAAGGGCGGTTTCGCGTTGGTCTTGCTCGTATGGAACGCATCATCAAAGACCGTATGTCTACGCAAGATATTGATGCGTTGACTCCAGGACGTCTTATCAATGCGCGTCCCGTGATCGGAGCTATTCGTGAATTTTTCATGTCTTCACAGCTTTCACAGTTAATGGATCAAACCAATCCTTTAGCTGAGCTTGAACACAAACGTCGTTTGTCTGCCATGGGTCCTGGTGGGCTTTCTCGAGAACGTGCTGGATTTGAAGTTCGTGACGTGCATCCGACTCACTATGGACGTATTTGTCCTATCGCGACACCGGAAGGACCAAACATTGGACTTATTGGTCACTTAGCTTCTTATGCGGTTATCAATGATTATGGGTTTATTGAGACTCCCTATCGTAAAGTTGTGAAAGAAGAAAAAAATGGAAAAACAGTTGCTCGCGTAACAGATGAAATTGAATATATCAATGCATTTAAAGAAGAACGTTCTGTGACGGCTCCAGCCACCACGGCTGTCGACAAAGATGGATATTTTACAGAGGAATTTGTTGCGGCTCGAAAATTTGGAGAACCAAAAGTTGTCACACAAGATGAAATTGATTTTTTAGATGTTTCCTCAAAACAAATTGTTTCCATTGGAACAGCGCTCATTCCATTTTTGGAACACGATGATGCGACACGTGCATTGATGGGTACCAACATGCAACGCCAAGCGGTTCCGACGATCAAACCTGATGCTCCTATTATTGGAACCGGTGTGGAAAGACGAGCAGCAAAAGATTCAGGACACGTGGTTGTGACAGAAGAAGCCGGAGAAGTGACGGCTGTTGATTCAAGATTGATCGAGATTACGGACACGAAAAACAACGTTACTCGTTACGAATTGAAGAAATTTTTTCGCTCAAACAACTCCACAGCAATCAATCAACGACCCGTTGTTGGTCATGGTCAAAAAGTGAAGAAAGGTGACGTGATTGCAGATTCATCAGCTGTCGATCATGGAGAATTGGCATTGGGTCAAAATTGTATGGTTGGGTTTATGGCTTGGGATGGATATAACTATGAAGATGCGGTGATTATTTCCGAACGATTGGTTCATGACGATCGATTCACTTCCATTCATATTGAAAATTATACAATTGACGTTCGTGACACCAAACTTGGGCCAGAAGTGGTGACATCAGATATTCCAAACGTCTCTGAAGAAAAATTGAAACATTTGGATGCGGAAGGAGTGATTCGTATTGGAGCAGAAGTACAGTCCGGAGATATTTTGGTTGGAAAGATTACACCAAAAGGAGAAACCGAATTATCTGCCGAAGAGAAATTGTTGCGTGCGATTTTTGGTGAAAAAGCTCGCGATGTGCGTGATTCTTCCATGTACTTGGAACATGGAGAGCATGGAAAAGTTGTTGATATTACTGTGTTTTCTCGGGAAGCTGGAGATAAACTTTCTCCTGGAGTGATTAAGTCGATCCAGGTTGCCATTGCCGACCTTCGTAAGATTCAGGTGGGAGATAAAGTTGCAGGACGACACGGAAACAAGGGTGTCATTTCACGCGTTGTTCCGCTCGCGGATTTGCCATTTTTGGAAGATGGAACACCGTTGGACGTGATGCTTACACCACTTGGTGTTGTGTCTCGTATGAACTTGGGACAGATTTTGGAAGTGCACCTTGGTCTTGCGGCAAACGCTCTTGGATACAACGTATCAACTCCTGTATTGAATGGAGTTGAGGAAGATCAAATTCACGCCGAATTAGAGCAAGCAGGTCTTCCAACAACAGGTCAGATGTCATTGTATGATGGACGAACCGGAGACAAATTTGAAAACCCTGTGACGGTTGGCTACATGTATATCTTGAAGTTGTCACACATGGTCGAAGATAAAATGCATCAACGTTCTATCGGTCCATACTCGCTGATTACTCAGCAGCCACTTGGAGGAAAGGCACAATCTGGAGGTCAGCGTTTTGGAGAAATGGAGGTGTGGGCACTGGAAGCTTATGGAGCCTCACACACATTGCAAGAAATTTTGACGATCAAATCGGATGACGTGCCTGGTCGTTCAAAAGCATATGAATCAATTATTAAAGGTGATCTAATCAAAAAAGTGAATATTCCTGAATCATTTAATGTGCTTGTTCGAGAGCTTAAAGGGTTGTGTTTGGATGTGGAGTTGCTCAAGGACGACAAAAAGGTCGAGTTGCCAGGGGAGAAATCGTCAAAATAGGCGAGTATAAGATCAAACCATATGTTTAAAAAACAAGACACCCTAAAATCTACCGACTTTGATTCCATCCGATTACGACTCGCATCACCAGAGGTTATGCGTTCATGGTCATACGGAGAAGTGCTCAAACCTGAAACCATCAATTATCGAACCCAAAAACCAGAAAAGAGTGGTTTGTTTGCAGAAGAAATTTTTGGACCTTCGAAAGATTGGGAATGTTATTGTGGAAAATATAAAAAAATTCGTTACAAAGGCATTGTCTGTGACAAGTGTGGAGTTGAAGTAACACATTCTGTAGTGCGACGTGAGCGCATGGGTCATATTGAACTCGCGGCCCCGATCACGCACATTTGGTTTTTGCGTGGTGTTCCATCAAAAATTGGAACGGTGATGGACATGTCCATTCAAAATCTGGAAAAGGTCATTTATTTTGCCAGTTTTTTGGTGATTGATGTCAATGAAGAAGCAAAGGAACAAACCATCGAACAAGTCAAACAAGAAAAAAAGAGTAAAGTGAAGATGATCGAAGGAGAATTTAAACGTGATGTTGGTCGACTGGCTCAAAAATTTGGTGATGATGAAAAGAAAATCAAGGAAGAAACCACACGATTGGAAGAGATTCGTGATCAAAAGTTTGAAGAATTGGAAGCGGATTTTGAGCAAGTGATCGGTGATTTGAAGGAACTCACTATTCTCACGATCATTTCCGAACAAACCTATCATGAGTGGTCGTTGAAATACGGTCACATCTTTGAGGCAGATATTGGTGCACAAGCCGTTCAAAAAATATTGAAGCGCATCAATGTGGGAGAAACCATGAAACGGTTGGAAGACGAATTGGAACATGCAACAAAAACCAAACGAGATCGCGTTCTTCGACGATTGAAATTGTTGAAATCGTTATATATCAATAATATCAAACCTGAATGGATGGTGCTCAATGTCGTTCCTGTTATTCCCCCTGATTTGCGCCCAATGGTTCCATTGGATGGAGGACGCTTTGCGACTTCAGATTTAAATGATTTATATCGACGCGTGATCAATCGCAATAATCGTTTGAAACGATTGTATGAATTGAATGCTCCGGAAGTGATTTCACGAAATGAAAAACGCATGCTTCAGGAAGCGGTTGACGCCTTGATTGATAACAGCGCTCGTCACAGTAAAACGGTAATTGCTGCCTCTGGAAAGAAACGTCAGCTCAAATCATTGGCAGATCAACTCAAAGGAAAACAAGGTCGTTTCCGACAGAATTTACTTGGAAAGCGTATCGATTACTCTGGACGAAGTGTGATTGTTGTTGGTCCGAATTTGACATTATCTCAATGTGGACTTCCAAAGAAAATGGCTCTTGAATTGTTTAGACCATTTATTATTTCAAAGTTGATTGAACGTGAATACGTGCATAACATTCGAAGTGCAAATCGATTTATTGAATCTGATCGACCGGAAACTTGGGATATTTTGGAAGAAATTATCAAAGATGCGTTTGTGCTTTTGAACCGTGCACCAACCCTTCATCGCTTGGGAATTCAAGCGTTTCGACCAATATTGATTGAAGGAAAAGCCATTCAAATTCACCCACTCGTTTGTGATGCGTATAACGCGGACTTTGACGGAGACCAAATGGCCGTCCATGTGCCTCTCACAGAAGAAGCTCGCGCAGAAGCTCGTGAAATCATGTTGTCAACAAAGAACTTGTTGAAGCCTGCACATGGAGGTCCTGTCACAACACCTGGAAAAGATATTGCGTGGGGAGTCTTTTACTTGACGATGGAATTGTCTGAAATGCCAAAAGAGGAACAAGGTCTTCCTTCGTTTCCGGGTGAAACAGAAGCGTTGTATACTGTGGCGCTTGGAAAAATGAAATGGCGAGATTGGTGTGTGGTGCGTCGTGAAAACGGAGAACGTATCATCACAACACCGGGACGTGTGTTGGTCAACCAACAGTTTCCGGAAGAAGTTCCGTTTCAAAATCAAACACTCGGAAAGAAAGAACTTGCAAGCATTGTGAAGTTTTATCTTGAGCTGAATGGTCCTGAAAAGACATCGGAATTTCTTGATCGGTTCAAGAGTCTTGGATTTAAAGCCTCGACAGAGGCTGGATATTCTTGGGGTATGTCTGCACTTCCAAGTGTGACCGCGAAGAAAGCGTTGATTAAAGAAGGTGAGAATCGTATTCGAGAGATCGAAGATTATTTCGCTCAAGGATTGTTGACATCATCAGAACGTCACTCATCGATTATTAAAACGTGGAGTGAAATTAAAGATCGTATTGCTGATGAAGCGCGCAAAGCTTTGCCAAAAGATAATCCTGCGTACACCATGATCGAATCTGGTGCGCGTGGCACTTGGGGTCAGATGACGCAGATGGTGGGTATGAAAGGACTGGTTGCAAACCCTTCCGGAGATATTATCGAACTTCCTGTGACTTCCTCGTTTAAAGATGGCTACGATGTGTTGGAGTTTTTCATTTCATCTCACGGTGTGCGAAAAGGATTGTCTGATACAGCCTTGCGTACGGCAAACGCCGGATACTTGACTCGACGTTTGGTGGATGTGGCTCAAGATGTCATTGTGCGAGAAGAAGACTGTGGGGATGATCAAGGTGTTGTACTCACAAAAGAAGAATCGGATGAAATTGGAGAACCGTTGTTGGTACGTATTCTTGGACGTTGTGTGCTTTCAGATGTAAAGAAACCTGGGACACGAAAAGTGTTGGTGAAAGCGGGCGAGATTGTGACAGAAAGCCATATTCGTGAATTGGAAGAAACCGAGAATGAATTAATAGAAGCACACGTGCGCTCTGTGATGACCTGTCGTTTGCGTCGAGGAGTGTGTCAGCGCTGTTATGGATATGATTTGGCATACAACAAACTAGCAAAACTCGGAACAGCTGTTGGAATCATGGCGGCTCAGTCGATTGGTGAACCTGGAACTCAGTTGACTATGCGTACCTTCCATACAGGAGGTGTTGCTGGAAAAGATATTACGCAGGGTCTTCCACGTGTGGAGGAATTATTTGAAGCGCGAAATCCAAAACAAAAAGCCATTATGGCGGAAGTATCCGGTAAGGTTTCGGTCGAAGTGGCACAACGCGAAATCATCCAAGCCGGTACGGGAAAACAAATTTTGGATACACGTCCTGGGCAAAAAACTGTGAAGATTGCGTACTTCAGTATCGACGATGAAGCGGTTGTTGTTGGAAAAACAGCAAAACTATTGGTGAAAGATGGTGAGAGTGTGATAAAAGGTCAGGCGCTTGCGGAAAAATCATCTGGACTCATTGAATCACCTGCGGATGGTGTTGTGGCTTTAAAGAGTCCTGGCATTGTGACATTGATCCATGAAATGGAAAAAGTTCGTGAATACATTGTTCCACCAGGATATTCTTTGTACGTGAAAAATGGTGATGAAGTTGCTGCGGGAGATGCACTCACAGATGGGAATCTTGATCTCCAATTGTTGTTTAAACACAAAGGTCAGGGTGCTGTGCAAAAGTATTTGTCAAAAGAAACACAATTTATTTACACAAGCCAAGGTCAGAAGTTGAACAACAAGCATATCGAGATCATTATCCGACAAATGTTTTCGCGTGTGCGCGTAACAGATCCCGGTGACACCGATTTGCTTCCTGGAGAAATTATCGAAAAAGCAACGTTCTTGGATGCAAATGATCTTGCGAAAAAAGGTGATTCCCTGGCGGAGAGTGAACCATTATTCTTGGGAATCACAAAGATTTCACTCTCAACGGATTCTTGGCTTTCATCGGCATCTTTCCAAGAAACGGCCAAGGTATTAATTAATGCGGCGGTGACGGGGAAAGTCGATCATCTCGAAGGTTTGAAAGAAAAT
>CAYIPP010000047.1:0-6349 GCA_964365355.1 uncultured Gammaproteobacteria bacterium | reverse complement strand
TCCTTGGTTGGATTCATGTCCACGTCAACGATGATCGAAAGCCAGGCTCGTAGACGCGAAATCTCCACGGCCATCGGTTCAATGTCCACGCCAAAGAGATTATTCTTCACGATACCAAGTTTTGTTTTGTAGGAATCAAACCGCGCATCAATACGCTCGTAAATAGAGAGCATGAGCTGAAGCATGCCCATAGGGAACGCGCCGGATCCGCAGGCGGGGTCGAGAATGGTAATTTCATCAAGCGCATCGAGGATGTTTTTCTTGTAAGGTTGTATGTCTGCTCGGTAGTTGGAGTAGTCAAACTGGTGCTCTTTTTTGTCGAACAAAAGTTCGAGAACGTGGTCGCGTTTGTTGTCGTCCGGAAGTCTTGTTCGCACGTACTCACGCAAACTCTCCTTACACATGTAATCGACAATTTCGCGTGGGGTGTAAAATGCTCCTTTTGCTTTGCGTGCCTGCTGTCCCGTCTCTTCTGTTTGCTCCGCAAGAAGGTTTTCAAAAATCCGTCCGAGCATTTCAGGATCGATTGCGACTTGTTGAAACTCGCTTGTGCTTTCGTCCGTGGTGAAATTGTAACCATCCAAGAACTCAAAGAACCGGTGAAAGTAATCCTTAGGAAACGTAAGATCCTTGTTTGCTCGATGATCTGTTTGTTTCGCTTCAAACAACCCTCCGTTAAGAAATGGCGTTGTTTTATCCTCCTCGTTCCGTTCCTCGATCTTGGTGTTCAGGATCGAGAAAAATAGTTTTTCGAGTCTGTTATGATAATACGCGGATGAATCAATGCTCTCATCGATTTCAAAATAAGCGCGGTCGTCTGCAATGATTTGTTTTTTGCGAAGGAACCAGCAGAAGATCAATCGTCCAACGAGACGGTTGGTAAACTGTGCTGCTTCTTTAGATTGAAAAAGTTTAGTGTCTGTTTCCAGATGCTGAATGAGCTCGGTGAAGAATCGAGTAACCTCTTTGTAAAATTGTTTGTTGAGCGGTTGAAGATCAAGACTCTCCCAAAGAACTTGATGTGCCTGTGCCTTATTGGAAAAATCAAATTTCTGAATCCATTTGGTAAAAATTTCTTGTTGGGTCAGGCTTAGCGATCCAGATAGTTCGAGGGTGCGAATGAGATAACGATTACTTAGTGCGATGATAATTCGGTCAGCAGAAGGAGGAATAAAGAAATCAATACCAACTTTTAGATCTACGTTAAACGGTTCGTCCTCGAAGTTGGGTGTGAACATCACCGCCGAGGAGATGATGCGTTTTGAAGTCTTCTGGATCCAATACACCTTGATATCCAGATTTTGTGTATTGTCCTCTGCGAGCTTGTAACACGCTCGACGATCAGCAAAACCATCGGCTGAGACAAACCATCCCGGGTTCTGTTTAATTTTATCGACATTATAAAGTCGCTCTGTTCCAAGTGTAGGAATGCCAAGAAAACCGGTAATCGTGCTTATTGTTTTTAATGCTAAAGCAAAACTCGGCTCACGTTCTAATTGAAAAAGAGAGTCGTTCAGAGATTGGAATTCCGGCGTTATGCTAGCTGTTCGATTTGGCATAATAGAGAGTCGGTTCAACGCGGTCAGCTTTCACTGTTGGCTTTGCTTCGATAAGGGTCTTTTTTGCAAGAGCAATAAGTTCGTTGAGTTCATCAAGATGTGGCTTCTGAGCTTTTCTTGCTTGAAGTACTTTTCGCTGAAGCTGATTGATTTGGCGTTTGAGCAAAATGTTCTTGGTCTGAAAGGATTCACGCACGGTATTAATGTCTTCGATTGAATACTGAAGTTCGTAGATAAGTCTTAACAACTCCGCTTGTTGTCCAACAGGCGCTTGCTCATCATCGCTGTCCGCATAGACAAAAAGATTGCGTTTAAGCGTGTCCATGATTTTTTCACGGTTGAGGGAAATGTGATCGGGTTGACGTTCGTTGTTCTGCATCGTCGCGCGAAGCCATTCGAGCGCCTGCAAGTTTGTCACGGCCTGAAAGTCAGAACCGGACTCATTCATGCGAACAAATTGGTGGGCAATAATCTTCCCGTCGGCCATGAGTTTTCCAAGACCGAGAACGTCTGGTGCTGTGTCGCCACGTGAAAACTTCTGTGGCATCACAGACCACTTTCCTTCAGGGATTCCATAGATCTGGCGCTTGTATTCATCGCTTAGCTCGGAAGTGTTGTCAAACGCCTTAAGATCAGAAACGAATTCGTCTTCTGAAAGAAGAAAATCCGCCGATGTTTCAAGGGCTTCCAGTGCGTCCATTCGTATTTGTTGATCCTTGCTATAGATGTCATCGAGCGCGTCTGTGTAATCAATAGGGTTTGGCACCTCCGTCAAAACAGACTGGTCAGTTCCGACCGTATTTTTGATGAGATCGATTTTTCCTTCGAGACGATCAACCAAGCGCAGGTAACTCTCAAGACGAGACTCGGGAGCCATATTGTAAACATAAACTGAATCAAATACGGATCCAAGACGGTTGATACGACCGTTTCGTTGGATCATGCGAACCGGATTCCAGTGGAGGTCATAGTTCACAATGATTCCGCAATCCTGAAGGTTCTGGCCTTCTGAAAGGACATCAGTTGAGATGAGGTAGCGCAATTCTATTTCTCCTTCACTCATCTTATGATTTTTCGAATTTGGAGAAAATCGACCGGCAACATCATCGGCATCTGAACGGTTCTTTGAGGAAAGAAAAGCGGTATTCGTTGTAGTGACAAGTTCGCATCCAACAGGAAGCGCCTCACGCAGATATTCAACCGTGTCGGCAAAATAGGAAAAGACGAGGACTTTTTCTCCGGCAGGTTTTCGTGCGTTGAGATCTTTGAGAAGATCAACAAATCGTGCGAGTTTGGGATCATGTTTTTTGAGGATCCGAATTTGATCGATAAGAGCAAAACAAATTGATCGTTCTTGTTTTATATCTTTCTTGAGTGCATCCACTTCGTAGCGTGTTGGTGTGATATCGTCTTGAAATACGGACTCCTTGTCTTCATCTGAGAGCAATGACAGGTAATCCTCGTCAGAATCCTCTGATTCAAGAGCAAACAAAATTTTCATCGGGTCACCAAAAGAAACGATTTTTCCTTTTTCAACTCCACTCTCGAAGAGATCAAGTTTAGCCAAGTAATTGAAGACCGATTTTTCAATCGCCGCAAAGGAAGACTCAAGACGTTTGAGATACATGGTACGGAACATACCGTACATGCCGATTTGTTGTTGAAGTGCTCGACTTTCTTCGGTATCAAGTTTGAGTGCACGAATTTGTTCGTAGGTTTTTCCGTAATACTTGGATTGATAGAGTCGCCAACGGTATGGAACGAACCCAAGCATGAGAACAAGTTGGTAGACAAAGAAGATAGGTGATTCTTGCGATAGTTCCTCTTCCGGCAGGGTTTCTTTCACAGACAGAAGCTGATCGAGCGGATGCTTGAGTGCTTTGGCTTGTTCAATAAAGGCTTCAGGGTTAACGGAAAAGATTTGCTCAAGAGGAAGTTTGTCATTCGCAATTGAACGAACTTTTTTGGCAAGATCCGGAGGGAACAAATAAGCGGCATTCTCTGGAATCGATTTCGGGAAACGTTTCTCTTCGCCATTGATGGTCAAGAAGCCATATTCTTTCTCGATACCTTGTCGAGTTCGTCGAACAACAAAGGCTCGAATAATTGGCGACATCACCTGACGGATGTAGGCGTAATCAATTGCGTTGCCCCGTTTAATGTCTTGTTGAATTTTTTTCTTGAGGTTCGTGATAGCCGTCACGAAATCGATTGCGGTTGTCTGTTTGGTCTTTGCATCAGAAGCGGCAAAGGTGAACAAATCTGAACGACCACGCGTACCCAAAAGGATTTGATTCACCACATCACTGAGCTGGTTGTTGATGGGGGTAGCAGTAAGAAGCAAGACATTCGCTTTAGGATTGTTTCGAATCCACTCAATCATCTGTTCGTATCGTTTGCCCGTACTCTTGCGGAGGTTATGGGATTCATCAATGACAAACAAAGAAACACTGGCGATGTGATCCAGTTCCACAGCTTTTTCGATCGCACCAGCATTTTGAAGAACGATTGGCGTGAGATTGTTCACACCCTGTTTCATCATTTCCTTTCGCCACTGCTCATTGAGTGATTTTGGCGCAATAACTTCTACACGCTGTTTTCCTTTGTCGCTATTAAGAAACTGTTTGATGACTTCAATGGCTGTATATGTTTTTCCCAATCCGACAGAATCGGAAAGCATGGCCACACCATACTTACTCAGTCGTCGCATAAGAGCCTGCACATTCTTCTTTTGAAAATCAAGAAGTTCGTGTGTGCCTTTTTCCGTGTCTGCCAATTGCAAATCTTCAAGTTCTTCACGATAGAGTTCGTAAAGTGTTCGGATATAGGATTCGTAAGGACTGAATAGTGTGTCACCAACCGGAGACTGACTAATAATTTCCGAGAATGATTCATCCCAATTTATTCCTTCTTCCCAAAATTGATCGAACCAAAAAAGATGACCGACCTCCTGTGTTTTACTTTTTGGTTGGAACGTGACAATCCGATGGTCTGATTCAAGAGCGTTGAGTTCCGCATTCCCAAGCAGACCTTGATAGGTAAAGTTTGAGGATCCAATGATGCCGACGGCACTATCGGATTCGTAGTCTCCAAAAATGTATGTTTTCGCATGCAAGAACGTTTCTTTGTATACACGTATTTGCAGACGACCAGCATCAATCATTTTTTTGATTTTCACGACGGTCTCTTGAAGCTGATGCAGTTTTGAATTCGGCGGCAACTTGTCGAGGTTGTTCATCAGGTACACAAGATCAGACGCAATATCTTTATCTGGAAAGTCGGGCTCTGGAACATGAAGCGCATGACGAGGAATGAGCGGTTCACGTCCAATCAAAATTCGAACCGATTCATAATCCGCAAGACCATCGATGAGTTGAGCGATGCCCGGAAGATCAATGTATCCCGTCGCGATCGAGAGATGTTTATATTTTGGAGTGAGTTCATCGAGAACGTCCTTCAAGTTAACACGCGTGTTATCGATGATTTTTGGAAGATGTTCCATAATTTTGTCATTTTCGAACACATTCTAACCCATTTTTTGATTGGAATCAATCAGAAAAAGGTATTTTTTCTAACCGCTTTTGTCTCTAATTAGGTGCTATTGTTACCAACAACTAGGCGCACTGGATGCCCCGCGGGGGTTGCGTCATTGATGTGTTGTATGAAAAACACACAAGGAGGCGTGGTGAGCCAGACTGGGCTGACACGCACAAAACACGAACAGGAGAAGCCAGTGGCTTCTGAGGGTATCAAGTACTGCCTGTATGCTCGCAAGAGCAGTGAGTCGGCTGAGCGGCAGGTTCTCTCCATCGATTCGCAGGCGAAGGAAATGCTCCAGATCGCGGTGCGGGATGGACTCAATGTTGTAGAAATTAAACGCGAAAGTCATTCAGCGAAATCAACCGGTCAGCGACCGATTTTTAATGAACTCTTGAATGATATCCATGATAAAAAGTTCAATGGGATTCTGACGTGGGCTCCGGATCGATTGAGTCGTAACGCGGGTGATCTTGGTGCAATCGTTGATCTCATAGACCAAGGATTGCTCGCGGAGATTCGCACGCACGGACAAACATTCGGAAACAATCCGAACGAGAAATATTTACTGATGATTCTTGGTTCAACAGCCAAACTTGAAAACGATCACCGAGGAGAGAATGTGAAACGTGGGCTTCGTACGCGAGTGGAGATGGGTCATTGGCCTGGCATGGCACCTATTGGGTATTCGGATCAAAAACGAATGGACAAAAAGTGTCAGAAAATTCTTGATTCTATTCGCGCTCCTATTGTGAAACAAATGTTTGAAAAAGTGGCGTACGAAAAATGCAGTGGTCGCAAACTTTACAACTGGCTCAAGCACGATCTGAATTTCAAGACGCGCGGCAATAAAACGTTGACGCTCAGCGGTATCTACCGCATCTTCGATAATCCTTTCTACTACGGACGGTTCGAGTTCCCACGCAACAGCGGCAACTGGTACGAGGGTAAGCACAAACCAATCATCACAAAGGAGTTATTCGACCAAGCCAACACTCAACTCAAACGCGACCAGATCGTGCGGGAGAACAAAGAGTTCGCCTTTACCAAATTGTTTACGTGCGGGTTATGTGGATCGGGTGTATCAGCCGAAGAAAAATACAAACAACGGAAGGATGGCGGTCACACGCGGTATGTGTACTACGGATGTACGCGAGCACGAGATCGCAACTGCAAGAATGTGTACATTCGTGAAGACGAATTGATTATTGAGCTGTTGAAAATCATTGACCAGATCGATATCAATGAAATTG
>CAYIPP010000046.1:0-6395 GCA_964365355.1 uncultured Gammaproteobacteria bacterium | reverse complement strand
CGTCTAACGGCAGGACATCAGGTTTTGGTCCTGAGTATCGGGGTTCGAATCCCTGCCCGGGAACCAAGAAAGAAACGATGAATATAGCATCGTTTTTTTCTTTTTATCTAGGACAGAATTAGACCTCAAGTATATGTAGCCGACGGATTCAAGCAGCGAGATCGCTATGTCCTCAACATCGGATTCGTAAATGCGGGTCATAGGTCTTTTAACTGTATCTCCTCGAGGAGATACAGAGTCACTTTGACAGATGGGTTGTTTGATTGGAGTAACACAACTCTCCCTTCATATTCTTTTTTCAATCGAGTCAAAAATTCATCAGCCCAAGATGGCGAAAAGGTGATAACACCATCAAAATCAACCTCAATTATTTCATCAATCGATAGATCATTCAGAGAAGGACGGATAGCATTGTACGCCTCAAGTCCGGCCTGTCTTGACGATAGAGTTGTACCGAATTTTTTCAGTTGAAGTTTCATACATTGTTAAATGAAAGAATAGCGAAACATCCTTGAATGGCTGTTTCCGTCTTGTTAATTGATAGATCTTTGTCGCCATACTTCAATATAAGTCGTGCGTCACCTGTCTGAAATGTAAGGAGAAAGGGATTCATTTCAATGATTTTTCGTACAAACTTTAAACCGTTTCCTCGATGCTCCGGAGCTCTGCCTGTGAGAACCTCGGTAAAAGCCACCCGTAACGCTTCTTCGTGCGTTTGGAGAGATGGGCGAACGCGGGAAATGGTGCGGAGGATTCCTTGTCCATGGTCAGCTAATACGATTTTGCTTCGTTTTTTGTCAAAACCAAAAAACAACCCTGGCATGTCCGGCCAGTTTCCCAAGTTATGATCGAAAGCATTATTTCCAATCTCACCAACGGAAGCCGTAATGAGCGGGAATATTGCTTCCAAACCCTTCTTCGTTGCCAATGTTTTTTCGAGCGTATGTAACCTTAATTGAAAAACATTGCTGGTCGAACAGTAAAATAGTTGAAGCGGTGTCCAACTTCCGTCTCCGCTTATCCAAGTCAAAGCCGCCTTTTCAACATCCAAGAATGCTTCTTCAAAAAAAGGTTCGAGTTCGGATGTCTCGTAATAACGGAAACCACCCACTGTTTTTCTGTGAGATTTCAGTACTCCTTCATTATCCCATCGTCGGAGTGTTTGCGCTGTCACCCCGAGTAAATCGGCGGCTTCTGTGATCGTTAATTTAGTACTTTTCACAACTTATACATTTGATTTTTTACCTTTGCTAGGATTAGCATAAAAAAATATAGTATTTTTGTCAAACTTATACATTTGGATCTAAACCTTCGTCTAAAATTCTCACCAATTCCGCTTCAAACCCAAACCCCATATCCGCTTGGCATAGCTTCTCAAAAGTTTGGATGCACGAGGGGTCAAGGCGCGCAAAATCCTCAAGCACACTAGCCAACTCATACGCAAAGCCACCTATTTTCAGATTATGATGAAGATGATCCAATTCGTTCCTATAAATGACGGCATTGAGTTCTAGAGACAGCACACGATGAAACAGGACTTAGAAATAAGTTAGCATGGTGTAGGATACTGTTTTGGAACAAGAAAAAACCGCAGAGGTATCTGGATACCATGAGGATTTTTTACTGTGAAAAATAGTATCCCTTAAGCCGTTGATAGGTTCATCAATCACGCATTGACAATAGTTCATTTTTGACTTACCGTGTTTTCTCTTTTTTCGGTTGTCTTTGAAAAAAGAAACGTTCCTTCAAAAGGAGAATAAGAATGAAATACCTGCTTAGTTTGGTGGTTCTCTGCCTGATTCATTCTTTGGCTTTTGCAGAGCAATTGTTTGTTCCTAAGCGTCAACAAGAGACGTATGTGTATACGGTTCCCAATAATTTTGATCCGCCGTTGATCCGAAACGATGGACTCAAACATCTTCAAATGGAGATGACAGAGCTGAAGATTCCACTTTCTGTTGTGTTTGTGCGTTCTCTGAGTTTTGATGAAACATACACAAGCACAGATGCGGTCAATCAACTTGCAACATCTTGGTATCCCACGGATCGAGTTGTTCAACCGATTCTCTTGATTGTGTATGGTCCTGCATTGCAGAGTCGGCTTTGGATTCCGAATCAGTTGTCTTTGACAGAGAATGTCCGAGAAGAATTGTTTGAAATGACGGAGCAGTTATTTTCTTCCTCAACGACAACGGGACAAGATCCACTCAATCGTCTTTTGTTGATTGCTCGCAAGATTAATGTTCATCGATCACTTGAAGAGAGGGCGTCATTACGACGTGAAAGAGAAGTTGAACATTCTGTCTGTGAGAGGGGACTGCAACTCGTATCCGAACCGACTCTGTCTGTGATGATGCACGACTCGACGGATATGGTGTCTGACAACGATCGTCCGTCCATATGGCAAGATCAGGGGTTCCTAATTTCCGGAATTATCTGTGTACTCTTGCTCCTGTTCCTTGTGATCTCTCTGCTACAGCGACGACGCTATCGCAAGATGAAAACACAGCTTGTCTTGCTGCTTCGAGAATGGAAGGCACGGATTCGATACGCACAAGAACGTTATGAAAATTTTTTTCTCTATCGTGATGAGGTGATGCGACTCCAAGATGATCCTGATCCGAACGTCTGGTTTCTGTTCAAGGAGGTGACCAATCGTATCGATAAAATCTATCTACACATTTGTGGGAGTGAATGGTGGCTTGATTTGGTGGAACAGCGTGTTCAATCTGCTACCCGTTGGGATACAACACTTTTTGCCAACCTGATCACGGATGTGAACGCGACGTTCCATTTTGATCCTGACAATCTCAGTCAAAAAAATCAAGCACGTATCTTTGATACGTTGAATCAACTTGCAAAGGTGCACATTTCGATCAAGTATTTTTTGCACGATTTTCCTCTACAACTGGATGAAGCTATCGAAGGATGGCAACAGCTTCAACGAATTGCAGATACACGTCCAGCCAAAAATGTCAGATATTTATCTCTTCCAAGATAGGTTGAATAATCTGTGAAAGCGTTCCAGCGAACAACTCTCGCTGGTTTTTTGTTTCACTAACAGAAGAAACACAACCGATGGTTGTTATGAATGGGAGATCTTCTGTTGGATAGGTGTTTGTGTTATGATCCAAACACAAAATAATGATCCAACCCCTAGGGTTAAACCAACCCGAGGGGGATTTGTGTATTAGACCTATTGATATGGAATTTCACCTTCATGCCCATTACCAACCCGCCGGGGATCAGCCAAAAGCTATTGAACAGCTTGTGGCAGGTCTTCATGATCAAAAGCGTGCGCAAACATTACTGGGTGTCACGGGTTCCGGAAAAACATTCACGGTGGCAAATGTGATTCAACAAATTCAAAAGCCAACACTTGTGATTGCGCACAACAAAACATTGGCGGCGCAGTTGTGTAATGAATTTAGAGAATTTTTTCCGGAAAATGCGGTTGAATACTTTGTCAGTTATTATGATTATTATCAACCGGAAGCGTACATGCCACGTACGGATACCTACATCGAAAAAGAGTCGATGATCAACGAAGAGATTGATCGTTTGCGCCATGCGGCAACGCAAGCCTTGTTGATGCGAAACGATGTCATCGTTGTGGCATCTGTTTCGTGTATTTACAACTTGGGTTCACCAAAAGCATATGAGAAAACCGTTTTACATCTTCGGGTCGGTCGTATGGAAGAAGAAGGTGGAAGAGCATTGCTGATTCGTCGACTGGTCGATAGGCAATTTGAACGTACAAATGCCGATCTGACACGAGGGCATTTTCGCGCACACGGCGATGTGTTGGAAATCATGCCTGTCAATGAAGAAACGATCTATCGACTTTTGATCGTGGGAGATGAATGTGTTTCTATTCAACAACTTCATCCAATCACGAGGAAGACTCTTCAAACCGTTCAAGATGTTTGGTTGTTTCCAGCAAAACATTATGTGGTATCAAGCGATCGACAAAAAGAAGCTTTGCAAGCAATTCGTGACGAATTGAAAGATCAACTTGAGATGTTTGAAAACAATGGATTCGTGTTGGAGGCTGAACGTTTAAGTCGTCGTACACGTTATGATTTGGAAATGATCGAACAAATAGGGTTTTGCAGTGGGATTGAAAATTATTCTCGCTATTTTGATGGACGCAGACCAGGTGAAGCTCCGCAATCCCTGCTCAATTATTTTCCAGATGATTTTTTGATGATCGTCGATGAATCGCATGTCACCATCCCACAAGTTTCCGGTATGTACAACGGAGATCAAGCGCGAAAAAAGACCTTGATTGAACACGGATTTCGACTACCGTCCGCGCTTGATAATCGTCCTATGAAATTTACGGAATTTGAAGAGAAGATTCATCAAGTCATTTTTACCACAGCCACGCCAGGTCTGTACGAACAGCAAGTGTCCGATCAAGTGGTTGAGCAAATCATTCGACCAACCGGATTGGTCGATCCAAAAATGACTGTTCGTCCTGTGACACCAACGGAAACATTCCCCGGACAAGTGGATGATTTGATTTACGAAATCGAAAAACGTGTTGTCAAAAAAGAACGTGTGCTTGTCACAACACTGACGAAAAAGATGGCAGAAGATTTAACGGAATTTTTGAAAGAACGAAACATACAAGTTCAGTATGTACATTCGGATGTTGATACACTCGATCGCATTACCATTTTGACGGATTTGCGAAAAGGGTTGTATGACGTGATTGTGGGAGTGAATTTATTACGAGAGGGACTCGATCTTCCGGAAGTGACACTCGTCGCCATGTTGGATGCGGACAAAGAAGGATTCCTTCGATCAGAACGTGCGATTATTCAAACGATGGGACGTGCGGCTCGGCATGTTGAAGGAGAAGCTATTCTATATGCGGATGTGATCACAGGTTCGTTAAAACGCGCCATGAGTGAAACACAAAGACGTCGAGATATTCAGCTTGCGTATAATACAAAACATGGAATCACCCCACAATCAATCAAAAAACAGATTGGCGATATTCGAGGCATACTAGGTGAAGATAAAGAAACAAACGTGCGTGATGTGCTGGCGCTTGAACTTACGGCAAATGCACATGAACTTAAAGAAGTTATCGAAGAGAAGGAATATGAAATGAAAGAAGCTGCACAAAAATTGGATTATGAAACAGCGGCATTGTTGCGCGATGAAATCGTGATTTTAAAGAAGGAGTTGAATGTGTATGCAGGATAAGATCACTATCAAAGGTGCGCGAGAACATAATTTGAAAAACATTTCGCTTGAGCTGCCACGCAACAAGCTTATTTGTATTACGGGTGTTTCCGGTTCGGGCAAATCGAGTTTGGCATTTGATACGATTTTTGCGGAAGGTCAACGTCGCTATGTGGAATCATTGTCCGCTTATGCGCGACAGTTTTTGGGTCAGATGGAAAAACCGGATGTAGACGAGATCGAAGGACTCTCTCCAGGAATTTCGATTGATCAAAAAGCCCATTCCAACAATCCTCGCTCGACTGTAGCGACCATTACGGAAATTTATGATTATCTGCGTGTGTTATTCGCACGTGTTGGAAGACCGCATTGCCCTAAGTGTCAATCGGAAATTCAGAAATTGACGAACGAAGAAATGGTGGATGTGGTGCTTTCGTCTTCGTCATTGCAAGCGACGAGCGGACGCGAAACAATTGCAAAGGGATTCGTAAAAATTTTGGCACCGGTGGTCTTGGGACGAAAAGGGGAGTATTACCAACTGTTGTATGATTTATATAATTCAGGTTTTGCGCGCGTGCGCATTGATGGAAAAGAACATCGATTGGATCAACAAATTAAACTTACGCGTTACCAACAACACACCATCGAAGTCGTGATCGATACCATCCCCGTTTCGATGTTTGCCTCATCCGAAAAAGAATCTCGTCAACGTCTGGCTGAAGCGCTTGAAACGGCTGTTGACCGTGGAAATGATGTAGCAACCATTATGTATCCTGATGGAACCGAGCAGATGTTGTCTTCAAAATTCAGTTGTTCAAAAGATGGATATTCGTTTCCGGAAATTGAGCCACGGTTGTTTTCTTTCAATTCTCCTTACGGAGCTTGTCAACAATGTACGGGTCTTGGAACGGCAGAATTGTTCAGTGAGGAACTCTGTGGAACATGTTCAGGTGCGCGTTTGCGGGCAGAGTCACTGTATGTGTGGTTACCAAATCATACATCGATTGTAGACATCACCAAGATGTCCATCGATCAAGCGGTCAACTATTTCGATTCGATGACACTGACAGACACTCAACGAGAAATTTCCGCTTCGATTTTGCATGAAATTCAGAGTCGTCTCAAGTTTATGTTGGATGTCGGACTCCACTATCTGACGCGCAACCGGATGGGGGGCACGCGTTGAGGGGGGGGAGCCC
>CAYIPP010000045.1:2615-6402 GCA_964365355.1 uncultured Gammaproteobacteria bacterium | reverse complement strand
TCTTGCCGATGTAGCTCAGTTGGTAGAGCAATACTTTCGTAAAGTAGAGGTCGCGGGTTCGAATCCCGCCTTCGGCTCCAGTTGAACTATCAACCGCAATTTTGCGGTTTTTTTGATTGACTTTTTGAGTATTTATTACTAGGATTTTGCTACTCTTGATTCAAGATTTATGAAAACAAAACTGATTATCGGTTGTGGAGTAGGGGGGTTGATTCTGTTGATTGGCGGATTGGTTTTTTTTAAACAAAAAGAAGATCCACTGGCTTCCTATGTGTTTGAATCTGTTACTATACAAGATCTCACACAAACCGTGAGTGTGACAGGCATCATTATTCCCGCGTCTGACGTGACACTTGCATTTGAAACCGGTGGTCGAATTGGGTATGTGAGAGGTGGAGTAGGGACGCGTGTGTATAAAAATATGGTTCTGGCTTCGCTTGTCTCTTCGGATATCGCGTCGGATTTAGCACAAGCACAGGCAGTGGTTGTGGGTGCACAGGCAACGCTGAAACAACAAGAAGCAGGATTGGAAGCACAACAAGTGAAACTGATAGAATTAGAAAAAGGCGCACGACCGGAAGAAATTCAAGTACAAGAAACCGCATGGAATATTGCTCAATCGGATTTGTTACAATTACAATCCTCCCAGTCAAGTTTGTTGATGAATGCACAAATTCAAGCAGATGATGCCGTGAATCGTTTGACGGATGATTTTTTTACCAACGATCAATCGGCTGTTCCACATTTGCAATTCCAAACAAGTAGCTCGGTCGGCTCTGGATTTTTGGAAGATCAGCGTGTCTCTGTACAGTCCGTGTTAGAGATGTTTTCTTTGACGCAATTAAGCGAGGCCAAATCTCAACTCTTGGAAATCAAATCCTATCTTTCATTTTTGACTACAGCCTTTGATCAAGTGATTGGTTACGCGGATGGAACAAGTGTCAGCAGTACAACCATTACGACAAATAAAACTTCATTAAAAACGGCATTGAGCGCTATTCAAGCGTCCATTGATACATTGTCAGATCGAGAGAATGCCATTGCTTCTCAGAAATTGGTTGTGAAGAAAATGCAAAATGCATTGATGCTGAAAAAAGCGCCGGCAACACAAGAGCAGCTTTCCGCACAACAGGCCGTGATGAAGCAAGCTGAAGCGCTCGTGGAAGTTCAAAAAGCGAATATCGCACAAGCACAGGCAAAGGTTCAAAGTATTCAAGTGCAATTTTTCAAGAAGTCTATCGTTGCACCTTTTTCAGGGATTATTTCAAAACAAGACGCACATGTTGGAGAAATTGTCGTGGCAAGTACACCGGTTGTGTCTGTCATTTCTGATGCCGCCTATGAGATTGAAGCGCATATTCCAGAAGTTGATGTGGGATTGATTCAAATCGGTCAGCGATCAGAAGTTCATTTAGACGCCTATCCTTCCGATGTATTTTTTGCTCATGTGATTCAACTAGATCCGGTGGAAACGATGATTGAAGGAGTGTCAACATACCGAGTTGTCTTAGCATTCGAGACAACTGATGATCGGTTGAAGAGTGGTATGTCAGTGGATTTGGATCTGGTGACAAATGAACAACCAGGAGTTTTGAGTGTCTCTTCTCGTGCGATTATCACACGAGATCAAAAAACGTACGTGCGTGTCAAACATGGAACAGTTGTTGGTGAACGAGAAGTGCAAACCGGTATACAAGCAAACGGTCGCACAGAAATTATACGTGGATTGGAAGAAGGCGAAGAAGTTGTGATACGTGAAATCAATTAATATGGCTGATCATCCTTTGATTGAAACACACAAGATTCGTAAAGTGTATGGAGTAGGTGAAGGTCAAACCGTAGCTTTGGATGATATAACTCTCACCATTCCACGAGATCAGTTTTTGGCGATTATGGGTCCATCCGGTTCTGGAAAATCAACGTTGCTGCAAATTTTAGGATTGTTGGATAAACAAAGTTCCGGAACCTACTTGTTTAATGGAGTATCATCCGAAGCATATGCTGAAGATGAGTTAGCGCGACTGCGCAATGAACACATTGGGTTTGTTTTCCAGTCATTTAATCTCTTGCCCAAGACAAGCGTGTACGAAAATGTATTGCTTCCACTGATTTATTCAAACGTACCAGCTATACAATGGAAAAAACGAGTCATGGATTCTATTGAAGCGGTTGGATTAAGCCATCGCACAGCTCACGAATCCAACATGTTATCCGGAGGAGAAAAACAACGATGTGCGATTGCACGGGCTTTGGTGATGAATCCGGTACTTATTTTTGCTGATGAACCAACAGGAAATTTGGATTCCGCTTCAGGACGTATGGTCATGGAAACATTGGAACATCTTCATGCCAAGCAAGGGCACACCATTATGTTGATTACGCACGAACAACCCACGGCCGAACATGCTGAACGTATCATCACGATTCGTGATGGAATCATCGAATCTGATTCGCAAAATGAAAATCGAAGATTTACTAAAGATGGGTATAGAAAATAGACCTGTTGCCAAATAACCTGTATGAAGTTTTCACATGTTGTTTTGACAGCCTATCGAGGGATCATGCGCAAGAAATCTCGTTCTGCACTGACGATTTTGGGTATTGTGGTTGGAGTCACGTCCCTCATGTTGATTCAATCAACAGGTAAGGGAGCGGAACAATTGATTTTGGGTCAAATTGAAGGATTGGGAAGTCGAACAATTGCCATTGAGCCTGGACGCGAACCTCAAGGTCCTTCTGATTTTTCCTCTATTTTTCTTGATTCGTTAAAAGAACAAGATGTCGATGCGTTGTTGAATACAAACAATGTACCGGATTTAGAAGCGTTAACACCGGAAGTGATCGTTCCAGGTTCGGTGAGTCGAGGAGGTGAAACGATTGAGGCAACAACCATCGGATCATCGGCGTTACTTGGAGAGATTTTAGATCTCATCCCAGAACAAGGAGAATTTTTTTCTCAAGACGCGATCGAAAGTCGTGCGTCTGTTGCGGTGATAGGAGATAAAATCCGCAAAGATTTATTTGGAGATTCTGATGTATTGGGAGAAAAAATTAAAATTAGAAATCGTCCATTTGAAATAGTCGGTGTCTTTGGTAAAACAGGTCAGAAGACGTTTTTTGATGTGGATCATATGATTCTAGTTCCGTATACAACCGCGCAAGAATATTTACTTGGAATCAATTATTATCATGAACTCATTGGACAAGTCACGTCTGAAGAGATGGTGCCGTATGCAGTCGCGGATATTGAACAAACATTACGAGATGAACACCATATTACAGATCCGAGTAAAGATGATTTTCATGTGATGACGCAGGTGGACGTTGTTGAACGTGTTCAACTGATTACAGGTATTCTAACGATTCTATTGAGTTCAGTTGCAGCCATTTCGCTTGTCGTCGGAGGAATCGGTATCATGAACATTTTGCTTGTTTCTGTTTCAGAGCGAACTAGAGAAATTGGGTTACGTAAAGCCGTTGGTGCGCGTAATCGAGATATTTTGGGACAATTTTTATTTGAGTCGCTCATGCTCACAACAGTTGGTGGGGCGGTTGGTGTCTTTTTAGGTGTGATATTTTCTTACGTGATTGCGCTCGTGTTGAGTCAATACTTAGAATTAGATTGGCAATTTGCCTTTCCTTTTTCCGCGTCAATACTCGGTATTGGTATGGCCGCATCGGTCGGATTAATTTTCGGATTGATCCCAGCCAGACAAGCTTCAAAAAAAAGTCCGATTGAGACGTTGAGATATGAATAACATGAGGGGTGGGGGGGGGGGGTGGGGTT
>CAYIPP010000045.1:0-2605 GCA_964365355.1 uncultured Gammaproteobacteria bacterium | reverse complement strand
GCGTGTTCATGGCGAGATTGCTGAGACAGCAACAGCGGCCCGCCCCCCCACCCCTCCACGATGACAGATCGAGAAAGAAGGAGAACGACGATGGATGCAAAGATCACGTCCCCGCAGACCAAGAACATCAACCGTCTCATGGAGGATGCTCTCGTGGAGGCCAGTCCCGACAAGGACGGCGGCACCCAGTGTCTGTTCGGTCA
The DNA here is from genome assembly GCA_964365355.1 of uncultured Gammaproteobacteria bacterium. Classification (GTDB taxonomy): domain Bacteria; phylum Patescibacteriota; class Patescibacteriia; order UBA9934; family GWF2-40-263; genus VGKU01. The sequence goes on along the minus strand of CAYIPP010000045.1, from coordinate 2,402 downwards.
GGATGGCGAATTCAAAGACGCGCTCGTGACCCTGATCCGCCGCTTCACCGCCAAGGTGCCCGACTTCACCCTCGCCCGTGAGATTCTCGGCAACGACTTCATCTCCCCCAAGGGGATCGCTCTCGTGCGTGGCCTCACCTACAGCGAGGAACAGGTCGCCGAGCTCGAGCGCACCTTGCCCGACAGGGAGACCCTCGAGTGGCTGCGCCGCAATGACTACTACCTCGTGGCTGGCTCGCCCCGTGAGATGTCACTCCTTGACCTCCGTGAGCTCGAGTGCAGATACTTCTACCTCAAGGAGGGCGGTTGGTACTCCAACAAGGCCGAGACCTTCGCCCACACCGAGAAGGTTACCTGCCGCTGGTACATGCTACGCAAGGGCATCGTGCCGAACTCCACCAGCAATACGTGGATTAAGCAGAAGAACCTTCTCTGCGACCTTGAGACGGTGCCCACGGCCGTCGAGCTGGTCTGGGGTATGACCTGCTACAAGGCGGTCATGGGTGTGTACCTGCTCGTGAGCATCTACGCCCGCACCTCGAGCGTCGACTCGTACGATCAGCACGTCGTCGTCTGGCGCTTCGACGCGGACGGCCTCCGCGTCGACCACTGGTACGATGGCTACCCTAACTACGTGGGGGTCTCCTCCTCGCGGAAGGCTCTCTGATCCTCGTTTCTTGAGCCCTTGCCAGGTCACTCGCGAGTGACGTAGCTTGTTCCTCTTTATGCCTCGATCTTTCAGTTTCCGCCGTAGGCGGATCGCGGCAACTTTTGCGAGCAAGTTACGCTCAACCCACCCTTGGGACGTCGTTCGCGAACGACGTCCCTTGGAGGGTGTTCACAACGACGTGAACGCCCTCCTTTTCTTTTGAAGGATTGGGGGAAGGATTGGGGTCGGGAATCGGGAATTATAACCGTGTGTGTGAGTAGTTAGTATTTTGGGACGTAAAAACAGCAGATGAATCTGCTGTTTTTACGTGGTGATCCCATGGGGGAATCGAACCCCGATTTAGTAACATTGGGGTGGGGTCGGGTTCTGTGCTTTTTAAACATTGAGTAAGGATGAAAAAAATTGTAGGGAAGGAGAAATAAAAAACGACCGGTCATTGCCGATCGTTTTTTATTGGAGCAGATGACGGGAATCGAACCCGCGTTTTAAGCTTGGGAAGCTTACATTCTACCATTGAACTACATCTGCCTATGTGCTCTTGTTCATCATTGCTGCGCAGGGTATCATAGAGAGGAAGCGTATGACAAGAATGAATATTTTTTTCTCTATCGGTCTTTGTTTTCTCCTGCTCATGCCATTTCGTTCATCGGCTCAAACAGCAGAACACGTACGTTCAACAGACTTTGATGCCGAAACGATTGCGAAAGGTTACACGTTGGAATCATCAGATCACCTCATGAGACTTGGCATTCGTCCCAACACATTGAATGTCTCCACGCGTGTGGATATGAAAACGTTGGATCCATCCATCATGACGGAGACGTTGCCATCGGATAAAACACTTGTTGGAACTATTTACTTGTTCGATATCTTGAATAAAACAAGTTACGACGGAAAAGATTTTTTCTTTTTAGAGATCAAGTATCCACAAGAAGATGCGGCTGGTATGGCATTGCATGGTCGTCGAAGAATTTATTACTATAATAAGGTGAAGACGCAGTGGGAGGAACTTCCTTCAGAAGATCATCCAACCACACAATCCGTTCGATCGCGTATTCATCTTCCTTATGCACGACTTGCGATTTTTGAAGAATCCACATTGGAAGTGGGTAAAGCGAGTTGGTATGGCTATAAAAATTGTGATTGCGTGGCATCACCTGATTATCCAAAAGGTTCGATGCTAGAAGTGTCCAGTGTGGCAGATCCAACAAAAATCGTGAAGGTGAAAGTGAATGATTATGGACCAGATCGAACGGTATTTCCTGATCGTATCATTGATCTAGATAAAAACGCGTTTCAAAAATTAGCTCCGTTGGGCGCTGGAGTGATTTCTGTGCGCATTCGTTTTCTAGAATAACATTGCGTACATGATTACTTTTAAACACGTATCCAAGTTGTATCCTCCCAATATTGTGGGGATCGAGAGTGTGAGCCTGCATATTGAACCAGGCGAATTTGTTTCGATTGTTGGTCAGAGTGGAACAGGCAAATCAACACTGGCAAAACTGTTGTTTGCGGAGGAACGTCCTTCGCGAGGAAAGATCGAGATTGGAGGATGGGATATTACGAATATTCGTGATCACGATGTTCCACAATTGCGTCGACAAATCGGAGTCGTGTTTCAAGATTATAAGCTGTTGCCACAAAAAACCGTTTATGAAAATGTCGCATTTGCGCTTCAAGTTGCCGGCGCTCCACCTCGTCGAGTGCGCGAAGTTGTTCCGCTTGTTCT
>CAYIPP010000044.1:0-6563 GCA_964365355.1 uncultured Gammaproteobacteria bacterium | reverse complement strand
ATTGTGGTAGATGACGTGGCGGATACGTGCAACACACTCGCGTGGGTTGTGAATCATCTTGGGAAAAAGGAACCAGTTTCACTACGGCTGTGTGTTTGTGTTGCTAAATCAGACAAACACCGACACGAAGTGCAATTGGATTATGTCGGTTTCTCAGAGATTGGTCTGCCATTTCTTGCCGGCTATGGTATGGACGATGCCAAAAAGTATCGTCTGATGCCAGACATATTCGCGGTTCTGCCGAAGTAAATGACTTCGGTCTTTTTTTGAGATATTCTAAGAATACACGTGTGTTTCATTGACAATTTTGGAAATCTCGTGTAGGTTCATTGCTTCTGGATAACTGTTTAGTGTCCAGAATTTCACCGTACACAGGAGGTACGAAAATGGTTGTGCACGAAAAATCCATGTACGAGCGTCTGCATACGTTGGGCATCGTACGATATGGATACGTCCCGGATGCGTTAACTCGCATCATCAAAGAAGTGCTGTTGAAGGTTTGGTGTGATGAAACGATGAGGCCAGACCTTTATTCTGAATGGAGTATCGAGCATGATCCAGCCATGGGTCAAAGCGATGTCACGGCGTACTACCTGGCCAAGCATGTTTTTAACGGCTCTTTGATTGAAGTGAATTTGAGAGGAATGCCGAAAAGCCCATACGTTGTCGTGTGGAATATCAGTGGTGGTGTCACTTGTATTTATGATTTTTGCTCAAGCTGGATGCGGCGTGCTCCGAACATCTTTACCAGTTGGGAACCAGACGTTTTTTTGGAGCATTTCAAGGTTACACTGGAAGGGGAAAACGATTTGGAGATTGAACGGCGCGTGACTGTTTTCACTAAACGTTTTGAGTCGGTTGTTCACGAGCTCGAACATCCCACTAGTGAATTTTGAGAGTAATCTAACTGTGTCATCCATGGCACAGTTTTTTCTTTGGTGAGAAAGAATAGCAATGCCAACAAGAGGGTAAGAGAGAGTGCAGTAAACAGGCAGATGATGGAGTCACAACGCAAGGGCGTGTATAATAAACTCATGCTAGGAACTATCACCGAGAAAACATTTTTTCAATACGTGAAATGCCCAAACTGGGTGTATTTTGGTGTACATGCGTTTGAATCAAAAATTCATGAACCACTCATGGAACGTTTGATGGATGATGGTCTTATTCCAGAAAAAGAACGTGAACTTATTTCAGATCGTGAAGATGTGGAAGAGGTCACAGCCGAAGATCCGGATGAGGCATTTTTGCAAACACTCACCTTGATGCGCGAAGGACGGAAAACGATTTATCATCCTGTACTGCTTGATAAGCATTTTGTTGCACACCCGGATCTGCTTGAGCGTGTAGAAGGTACATCCGTGTTTGGGAATTATTATTATGTTGCGGTTGATATCAAACGTTCGCGATATCTGCGAGATGAGTTTCAGTTTCAAGGATGTTTTTATGGTGAGTTACTTCAACGTATTCAACACGTCAAACCTGTTCAAGGATATGTCATTCAACCAGATGGGGAAGTGATGAGTTATCTTTTGGAGGCATTTGCAGGAGCATATGAATTGACGTTGGGAGAAATCGAAAAGATTATCGCAGGGAAAAAACCTCCACATTTTGTGACATCCGGATGTAAACAATCTCCATGGTTTTCTGAGTGTGTGCAGGATGCTCAAGCGTGCGATGCTATTTCGTTGTTGAACCGTGTCTGGCGACAAGAAGTATGGGAATTGGAACATGCAGGAGTCAAAACTATTTCAGCACTTGCTGGATGTACCGTTCATGAATTGGAACGTCTGGTTCCCAAGGTGAGTATCGCTCGTCTGGAGATTATGCGAGATCAGGCTGTAGCGATGAAAGAACAGCGACACATTATTCGTCAGTCTGTTGATTTGCCAAATGCACGCACAGAACTTTTTTTTGATATTGAAAGTGATCCACTTCGTGATTTCGATTATTTATTCGGCGTATTGTCCGTTGAACAAGGCAAAGAAGCGTACCATTCATTTTTTGCGGCTTCTGCTGATAAAGAACAAGAACTCTGGTTGGAATTTGTCGCATTTATCGAACGTCACATAGATTGTCCGATCTATCATTATGGATGGTTTGAGCGTGAGGTGGTGCGACGGTTTATGACACGGTATGGGATCTCTGCATTGGCGAAAGAAGCATTGGAGAAAAATATGATCGATATTTTAGAAGTCCTTCGTCCAGCGGTTGTCTTCCCGTTGCCATTTTATTCACTGAAAGATATTGCGGCCTATCTTGGTTTCCATTGGCGAGCCGATGACGCATCTGGAGCAAATTCTGTATTATGGTTTGAAGAATGGCTAAAAAAGAAACAACAAAAGCTGTTGCAGAAAATTTTGGAATATAATGAAGATGATGTGCGTGCCACACATCTGCTACAGGCTTGGTTAAAAGAACATGCGTCTTTATGAGGATTTTTATCAGTGCATTGTTCGTGTGTGTTCTTGTGCTGGCTGGAATCTTTTTGTGGATGGAACGTATTCAGCAAGAGACCGTTCTTCGCGATGAAGTGACACAATTACAAAAAATCGTTTTACTCCAGTCTTCTTGTGAAGAGGTCGGTGGTACATGGAATGCGTGTGGTTCTGCTTGTCGAGAACATCCAGAAGATGCCTGTATTCAAGTATGTGTGGAATATTGTGAGTGTAGAACCGATGAACAATGCCCTGAAGGATTTGTCTGCAGGGAATTTGTTGACGGGGTGGGTGTTTGTCAATCAGAATAATAGTATGGTCAAATTTGTTCGCAATTGTGTTGAGTTGATTATTGTTCTTCTGGTGATTGGGGCTGCAACCTATTCACAACGAACAGCTATTTTTGATTGGTTACGTGTACAGACACAACCAAACCTGCCTCCTGCTGTTGAGTATCAAGAGATCGCGCAACAAGTAACACCGCCGGTGTTGTCTGTTCAAGAATCAATCGAGACACCAATGCCAACAAACGAAGAGGAGCCAGAGCCAGAAGTGATTCCTCTACAACAAGATGTACAGATACTAGAATCGACGTCATCACCTCAAACCATTCCTGCGTCAATAAATCTTGCCGTTCCTTTTACATCCCAAGCTCCAACCGAGGATTGGGGCGAACCATACAAAGAAGCATGCGAAGAGGCTTCACTCTACATGGTTCATTTGTATTTTGAAGGTGAAAAAGCAACGCACATTGATCCACAAACCGCCACGGATGAGCTTTTGCTTATTGTGGATTTTGAAAAACAATTGTTTGGATTTTACGAAGATACAACGGTCGCACAAACGGCAGTGCTTGCAGAGATGCTTTATGGATATGGTCATACGGAATTGATGGAAAATCCAACAGTTGAACAGATCAAAGCCCATATTGCTGAGGGACGTCCTGTCCTTGTTCCGGCAGCTGGACGCGAGTTGGGAAATCCCTATTATACAGCGCCGGGCCCGATCTATCACATGATCGTCATTCGCGGATATACAGAGGATGGATCATTTATTACCAATGATCCTGGAACAAAACATGGGGAACACTATGTGTATGCGGCTGATACACTGATGAATGCCATCCATGATTGGAATGGAGGTGGGGAAATCACAGAAGGGAAAAATATCGCCTTAGTGATGTATCCAAATTAATGCTGCGTGTATGGATTATTTACTCGGAGGTTCATTAGGAGGATTGATTGCAAGTGTATTTGCGATACCCGCAATAATTCTTGAATTAAAAGAACAAGGCAACGCAACGGATGCACCGCTTATTGTGGATGCACGAAACATCCTTGGTCGCACACTCAAAAGGCGTGAGGCATTTTTGGTGGGGTTGTTCATCCATATCATTTTTGGGTTTCTGTTTGGTATGGTCTATGTCTTGTTTGTCCTTCAGGGTTGGTTGTTTGTCACACATGCCCCTTATACGTTTCTTTCACTTTTGGTGTATGCGCTTTTAAGCTGGCTTTTTACTGGGTTGATCTTGTATCCTGTGTTGAGCATGGGACTCTTTGCACGTCGGGAAGGAAGACATGTATGGATTGAGACGATCGCATCACATCTCATTTTGGGTTGTGTACTTTGGCTCCTTGTGCAATATTATCAACCACAATTTTTTCTTGTTACCCCATGACAACAGCAAAAACGGTTTCCGTTTCAGCCTATCTTCATGTAGTAAATGAAACCCTGCGACTCATCTCATCGCAGGAATTTTTGATTGAAGGTGAATTATCTGATTTTCGTATTGCACAAGAAAAATGGGTGAGTTTTGATCTGAAAGATGAAAAAGAAGAAGCGGTGTTGAAATGTTTTATGACCACATGGCAGCTGCATACGCCTTTAGAAAATGGGATGCGTGTGCATGTGCGTGGTGTGCCAAAAGTGTACGAACGTTATGGTCAGTTGAAAATGAATGTACAAGAAGTCACTCCGGTAGGAGAAGGCGCTTTGCAACGGGCGTATGAATTACTCAAACAGAAATTGGAAACAGAAGGGTTGTTTAACGTGTCTCGTAAACGTGTTTTACCTAGATTTCCAGAACATATTGGCCTTATCACATCTCGCGATGCTGCCGCTTACGGAGATTTTTTGCGTATTTTAGAGAATCGATGGGGTGCGGTTCGTGTATCACATGCGCATGTGGCGGTACAAGGAAGAGAAGCAGTGACAAATATTACACAAGCGTTTTTCTATTTTAATGCGTTGTCTGCTACAGAAAAACCGGATGTTCTTGTGTTGACCAGAGGTGGTGGTGGTTTGGAAGATTTACATGCGTTTAACGACGAGCATGTTGCACGAGCCGTATTTAGTTCTTCCATCCCCGTGGTTTGCGGAGTTGGACATGAACGAGATGAATCTTTATGTGATTTTGTGGCGGATGTTCGTGCAAGCACACCTTCCAATGCTGCGGAACGAGTTGTGCCAAATCGACAGGAGATTTTGTATGAGATGGAAACAATGTCTCGACACATGGAAGGACAGTTAGAAGAAGTGTTGCAACAGTATGAATTTTCTGTGCATCGTGCGGTGCAAGGAATAGGGATGATTGTTCGTCGTCAGCAAGAACAATTTCGCTATATGTATCAACGGTTTACAGAAAGAACGATGCAATGGATTCCACAAATTGTTGAACGAGTACAAGCATCTATACGTGTACTTCAACACGTGGATCCATCTCGTGTGCTTTCTAGAGGATATAGTATCGTGCGTGTTCATAATCGAATCATTAGTTCAAGTGACACGCTTGAACTAGGAGAGTCGGTCAGTGTACAATTGGCCACAGGTTCGTTCGAAGCTGAAGTGAAACGGATTGGCGACACAGGTCAGCAACAATTGATATAAGTATGCCTAAAAAAAAAGCATTTCATTTTGCAGAAGCGTTTCAAGAGCTTGAAGAACTCACGCAGTGGTTTGATTCTCAAGCACAAGTCGATTTAGACGAGGGACTAAAAAAGTTTGAACGTGGGCTTGCGTTAGCGGCAGAATTAAAAAAGAAACTTCAAGATGTTGAGCAGAAAGTTCAAGAAATAAAAGAAAAATTTGCCTAGGTATGTCGTATCTTATCTTTCGATGGATTGTGAATGCTCTTGCGCTTTTACTTGTGGCATCGATCGTGCCTGGTTTTGAAGTGGGTTCACTCTATACAGCGCTGATTGCCGCATTGGTTCTTGGCTTGGTCAATGCATTAGTGCGTCCGCTGTTATTTATCTTAACGCTTCCTGTGACGCTTTTAACGCTTGGTTTATTTGCGTTTGTCATAAACGCGTTGATGATTTGGTTCATGTCAACGATTGTCAAAGGCGTGACGGTTACCGGATTTGTTCCGGCATTATTGGCAGCCTTGGTGTTGTGGGTTGCAAGTCTGGTGACCAATTGGCTTATTGATCAAGCGAAACATTCATAATATTCATGGCCGGGAGGCCATTTTTTATTTCTCATTTTTTTATGACGCATACCAATTCTCTCAAACCATCTACACTTATTCTGTCTGTTGGCGGATCCCTTGTTGTTCCAAATGGAGGAATTGATACAGATTTTTTACAAGGGTTTAAACAGTTGATTCATAAGCACGTAAAAAAAGGTTGGAGGTTTGTGATTGTTGTTGGAGGAGGTGGTACAGCCAGACAGTATCAACAAGCTGCACGATCCATTGGAAAATTGGAACGAGATGATATTGATTGGCTTGGGATTCATTCCACTCGTTTGAATGGGCATTTATTGAGAACCGTTCTTCGAGATGTTGCACACCCTATGATGATAAAAAATCCAACATGTCCATTGAAACAATGGACAGAGCCTGTACTTGTGGTGGCCGGATGGAAGCCGGGATGGTCTACCGATTACGTGGCAATACGACTTGCAAAACGTTTGCAGGCAAACCTTGTGGTAAATTTGTCGAATATTGATTATGTGTATGACAAAGATCCAAATACTTACAAAGATGCCAAAGCAATTTGCGCTATTGATTGGAACGCGTTTCGTGAAATGGTGGGAGATGAATGGGATCCTGGGATGAATGTTCCGTTTGATCCCGTGGCTTCTCGACTTGCCCATCAAAACAATATGAAAGTCGCGCTATTA
>CAYIPP010000043.1:0-6625 GCA_964365355.1 uncultured Gammaproteobacteria bacterium | reverse complement strand
AAACCTGTGGACTTAATCGCGCCCCAGTTATCCACTGCCCTTTTAATTCATCAATTTTGGCAATTTTGGAAACGATGTTAGACGGAATTTGTTCAATTCGTTTACCAAAATTGTCCGAAATTTGATGTTTTTCTGTTATTTTTTGGCTATTATTAGGCATAATAAATTGGATATATTAACTATATCCAATTATATCCAATTAAGGACACCGGGTCAAAATATGGCGTATTTTATCTCTGGCTACTTGATCCATCTTGTTTTTTTACTATGATGAGTCTGTAGAATTATTTTTGAGATGGGCTCTAGTTCAGATACTTATATTTATTTGCAATATGTTGATCGAATGTTTGCGCATAAAAAACAGTTCCATCTTGTGAAGTTAAGTAATACAGATCATCCGAATCCATGGGATTGAGTACAGCTTTGATCGCATTAATTCCAGGATTGCTGATAGGCCCAGGTGGAAGCCCAAGATGGGTATACGTATTGTAAGGCGAATCAACCTTACTATCTTCCAATGTGATCGCTGCATCCTTTTTCCCCGTGACATAATTGACCGTTGCATCCGCTTGTAATGCCATACCAATTTCTAGGCGTGTCAAAAAAATTCCCGCCACATGTGCCATATCTTCTGGAGTACGGACTTCTCGTTCCACAATCGATGCTAATGTGAGTACTTCATGCAGTGTCATGCCGTTAGACATCACAAGATGAGTTGGTACGACAATTCCTGCTTCTGCCAAACGTCTTGATAATGTCACAAGCATTGTTTCCGAAATCGTTTTTGCTTGTGTATCGGATTGAAACCGATACGTGTCAGGAAACAAATAGCCTTCAAGACTTTGTCCGGATGGAATCCCGGCGACAAGTTCCAATCCAACAGACACATCAGACGGATGCAAAACGGTTTCTTGCCATTCTTCTTCTGTGATAGTTGGAAAAACTGACATCACGGATTGCCCCATTTGATTGAGTGTATACCCTTCTGGAAACGTTATTTGTACATCTTGAACCTTGGCATGTGACAAGATATTGACAAGTGATCGATAGGACATTCCTGGTTTCACGATAGAATCACCTGCCTTCAATCCTGATTGTGCATCAGCAAATTTTACATAGACTTTGAAAAAAAATGAGCTCTGAATAAGTTTTTGATCTTTAAGTAATTGCGCGATTTCGTTGACGCTCATTCCCTCTTCAATGTGCAATGCACTCTCAGACGCATTCTTCGATGGAGAAATCACGTAACTATCCCAAAACAAGGAACCGCCAAGAACCACTCCGATCACAAACAAAAGAGCGAAAAACCATGCAACTATTTTCATAGATTAAATGCCATGACATTCACTATAATTACGACCCGACCCGCAAAAACACTCTCGCGATTGTCGATCCTTTGCCGCAAGCCAAGAGCTAGATTGCACTTTGCCTCCTTGACCAATATTAAACACCAGTTCGATCCCAAGCTCACGAGCCAACACAGCTTCCGGAATGTTATCTGCAAATCGATCTCCTCCGTTTGCAAACACCTGCGGTTGAATTTCTTTTAATGCTTCACATACACTCATATCTGTGCACTCTTGTTCGTGTTGTGTGATGTAGACTCGCGATACTCCTGACAATGCTTCAATAATTTCTTTCCTTTGTTCTTGAGGCATGAACACAAACCCCTTTTTTTTCATGAGCCAATGATCATTATTCACTATCACCACAAGTTCATCTCCCAATGCCGCTGCTTCTTGGATCATGCGCACATGTCCAATATGGATAGGATCAAATCCACCGGAAACAGCAATGATTTTTTTTACCATATGGATCTTTGTTGAGAAGTCATACTCGACCTCTTGTTTTAGGTCAAAAACACGAATGCCGCAACCCTTATCGCATATCCTAAACCAATCCCTATGACAGCGCCAACAACCACATCACTCACATAATGCACACCAACTGCCACACGTCCTAAGGCAACACAAATGGCAGCGACAAGCAAAACTGGCCATACCGTTACATCGTGAATAAATGCTGCAACAAATGCAAACGCCAATGTACTGTGGGAAGAAGGAAAGCTTGGAGTACGAACAAACAAATGAATGAGCGGTCTATAAGCTTCCGTCTCAAACGGACGAGGTCGATGAATCCATTCGGAAAGCAACAAGCATATCCCCCAAGGAAGAAAGACGATTGATACAACTGTATACACAACAGGATATGTTTGCCCAATCGCAAATCCTGCCATCAACCAAATAAGGTGTGAGGCACAAAAAATCGCCACATCCCGCGTATGGGGAGATGAACGTGCAAACTCGAACAGTGCTCGTGACCATTGTTGATCTGTACTCATAATCTAGGAACGACAATCTTTCTCATGTTACAGAAGTGACTGTCCAATCATCTCTTCGGGCTGTTCGATTCCCATGACGGATAAGATTGTCGGGGCAACATCCGCTAACATCCCCACAGGTGGAACCAACGATAAGTCTCCCTCTGGAATCTCTCCAGCACCTGCTGTTTGTCCTTGAAACGCTTTCCCGATAATAAAAAATGGAACGGGATTGGTCGCATGTTCCTTATTGATATCTCCCGTACGTAAATTTAATTTTTCCTCAGCATTCCCATGATCTGAAGTAACGAAAACCGCTCCATCGCGTGAAAGCGTTTCGTCAACAATTTTTCCAATGCATTCATCCACAACTTCAACGGCTTTGATGGTTGCCTCAAGATTTCCTGTGTGTCCAACCATATCCGGATTTGCAAAATTCATCACAATAAAATCATACGTATCCTCTCGCAGTTCCTTGATAACTCTTGATGTGATATCCCGTGCACTCATTGCCGGAGCCAGATCATACGATGCGACGTTTGGTGATGGAATAATCACACGTGTTTCTCCTGGAAACGGTTCCTCACGTGTTCCATTCAAAAAAAATGTCACATGCGCATATTTTTCTGTTTCAGCAATATGCAGCTGCGTACGATGATGTTTGGATAGAGTTTCTGCAAGACCATTTTCGATAACCTGAGGTGGAAACGCTACTTCGACAGGAAGATTTTTTTCAAATTCTGCCATGGTAACCGAAAAAATATGTTGTACACATGTCCTTTCAAACCCGGTAAAGTCTGGCAACACAAAGGCTTCTGTTAATTGCCGCATACGATCAGGTCGAAAATTGAAAAAAATGATCGCATCATGTTCTTGTACGGGTCCAACAGGTTGCTCATGATCCATGATGACGGTTGGGACAAATTCTTCGTCATAGACTTCCTTTGTATACGAATCTTTTATCGCCTGGATAGGACTTGTCGCTTGATTTCCTTGACCGGGGACCATCGCTTCATACGCTTTTTGTGTTCGATCCCATCGATGATCTCGATCCATCGCAAAATAACGACCCGACAGCGAAGCAATTTTTCCCAACTTGATGGATTTCATTTTTTGTTCTACTGCGGAAATAAAATCTATTCCTGCATTATACACAGTGTCGCGTCCATCCAAGATTGCTTGAATGTAGACCTCTTTCACTTTATGTTCTTTCGCAAGATCAAGTAAGGCATAACAATGTTCATCCATAGAATGCACACGACCGGGGCTTACCATTCCAATCAACTGAAGAGCGCTTTTGTGCATTTTCACATGTTCAATCGCATGCAAAAATGCTTCATTGTGAATGAATGATGTATCACTGATCGAACGATTAATTCGAGGAAACATCTGGTAGTAGACACGTCCTGCCCCAATGGCCAAGTGTCCTACTTCAGAATTTCCCATTTCTCCCCAAGACAATCCGACTTCATCGCCAGACGCTCGAAGTGTCATCGTTGGATACAGGCGAATATATCTATCAACATTCGATGTTTTGGCTTGAGTAATGGCATTACCTGGACTATCAGGTGCAACACCAAATCCATCAATCACAATAAGCACGTAAGGTTTTTTCATATCTCCTCTTCAATCTCCAATAAACGGTTATATTTCGCCAGGCGTTCTGATCGAGACAATGATCCTGATTTGATAAAATCTGCGTTTGTTGCCACAGCCAAATCCGCAATGGTGGTATCACATGTTTCACCGGAACGATGAGAAATGGAAACTTTGTAGTTTGCTTTTTGAGCTAACAGAATTGCATCGATCGTTTCAGATAACGTACCAATTTGATTGACTTTAATCAAAATAGCATTTGCCGCTTTCATCTCAATCCCCTTTTGTAATCGCTGAACATTGGTGACAAAAAAATCATCTCCGACTATGGCAATCTTTTCTCCAAGACGTTTTGTCATTTCGACCCACCCATCCCAATCATCTTGATCTAATCCATCCTCAATTGAAATTATAGGATAGGTTCGAATCCACGATTCCCAAAGACTCATCATGTCTTCACGTCGATACGTTTTCTTTTCAACGTTCAATCTATATACCTGTTGTTTTGGACGATACAACTCTGAAACAGCCGGATCAATCGCCAGACACACATCCTTTCCTGCTTGGTATTTTGCGTGTGTGATTGCGCTTACAATCATCTTCAGCGCGTCTTCATTTTGAACAAACTTGACTGCATATCCACCCTCATCCCCTTTTAACGTCGAATAACCTTTCTTTGTAAGCAGTGTTCCCAGCGCATGAAATACCTCTGCTCCACAACGATAACGTTCTTTGAACGTTCGTTGCATGGGAACAATCATGAATTCTTGAAAATCTAACATCCATCCCGCATGTGCACCACCATTGAGCACATTCATCGTTGGGATGGGGAGTCGATATGTTTTATACGAAAGTTCAAATACATCACGCAAACATCGATAGAGCGGCAACTTCATTGCTTTTGCTGCCGTGTGTGCACATGCTAAAGACACACCCAAAATCGCGTTTGCCCCAAGTTGACTTTTGTTTGGCGTTCCATCTAAGTCAATCATCACCTGATCTATTTGACGAAGGTGAGTGACATCCATTCCTACAACAGCTTGCTGAATCTTTGTATTGATATGATGAACAGCTTTCAATACACCTTGTCCTCCATAGCGTTTTGAATCTCCATCTCTCAATTCAAGAGCTTCGTGTTTTCCCGTTGATGCACCGCTTGGTACTGACGCGGATCCAATCGTTTCATCCTGTAACAACACCGAAACATGAATTGTGGGATTCCCTCGTGAATCAAGAATCTCATGTGCATGAACAGAAGTGATAGCGTGTTTCATAAACGTCATTAGTGAACCAAAGACTGTTTGAGTTGTCCGATCATTCGACCAAGTCGAGACGTGATAATCACCACAATGACCGTAATAAAAATTGCATACAAAAACTTTGCGATCAATGAACCGCTGTTTGGAAACAATAGATTAAACACATCTTGAATAGCTGAATTCCAAGCCAATGCGGCAACCAACCCAAAACCAGCTGTAACAAGTGTTTGCATTTTTTCCAAAATCTCCACACGTAATGAATCTTGATTATTTTTTGTCTTTTTCATAAGACTACAGAGGTCTCTACAGGGTTAATGGCTCTAATCCTGGCAACACTTGCCCGGACAAAAATGCTAACATCGCTCCTCCGCCTGTCGACAACAACGTAAAACGATCCGAAACATTCAATCGTTCAAGCACGGGTCCTGTGTCACCACCACCAACAATCGTTGTGGCTTGACCTGTACGTTTGGCAATTGCCTGTGCGATCGATTCTGTTCCATCACAAAAAGGAACAATTTCACAGTACCCCATAGGCCCGTTCCAAACGATTGTTTTTGCTTTTCCACAAAATGTCGCATAACGTTTTCGCGTTTTTGGTCCGATATCCACAATCCGATCTTGGGCTTTTATGTTCGCCACTTGCACCACACGAATGTGTGCATCTTTACGTAAACTAGAAGCTACAACCACATCCGTAGGAATCAATAGTTTATTCATCAATTCCACAGGCAGCTGTTGTAGAAGCGAGATACTATCCGCATCATACACAGATCTTCCAACAGAACAGCCTTCGGCAACAAGAAATGTATTTGCCAATGCCCCACCAAGAAGAATGTAATCTGTTTGTTTTGCAAGATGCAGGATAACAGGAAGCTTGGTTTTCACCTTCACTCCGCCCATAACCAACACCATTGGTTGTTTTGCTTTCTTCTCTAATTGAGATAAAATCGTGACTTCGTTATTGAGAAGATGTCCTGCGTAAGAAGGCAAAAACGTTGTAATGGCAGACAACGATGCGTGTTTTCTGTGTGAAACCGAAAATGCATCATTCACATAGAGATCTGCGAGTCGAGCAAGTTGTTGTGCAAATTCTGGATCATTTTTTTCTTCACGAGCATCGAAACGCAAATTTTCAAGTAATACAATTTGCCCATCCTTCAAACCAGATACCAACCGCTCAGCTCGCGGTCCAACCAATGAAGAAGAAATGGGTACTTTAATACCCAACAAACTCGAAAGTCGCTTTGCAATTGGTTTGACCGAATACGCGCTTACACGACGTCCGCCAGGTCGACCAAGATGTGTCATCACCACCACACGTGCTCCTCGTTGAATCAACCAATCTAAATCTACAGCCGCACGTGCAATACGACCATTTGGCCCATCCACCGTTTTGCTTTTTTGAATCGGTACATTTGCATCGATTCTTACCAATACACGCTGGCCG
>CAYIPP010000042.1:0-6662 GCA_964365355.1 uncultured Gammaproteobacteria bacterium | reverse complement strand
CGGACTTCAGTCCGCCTGACCTGATTCTGTCGACTTCTAGTCGACAGTGGTTCAAATGAAAGGTATGGCATTAGAATGAGACCGTTGCAAAACTCACTGACGCGTCATTGCGAGGAGCTCAAGGTTATCAAAGAGCGACGTGGCAATCTCTGTTTCTTGAAAAACAAAGAGATTGCTTCACTCAATGGTAAACGCTCGTTCGCAATGACAGAATGAACATGAGTTTTGCAACGGTCTCTAGAATGTCTATAGTCAAACAGTATCATTTTTGCTAGCATGAAATGAAGGAGATTTCCTCAGAGATCCATCATCATATTTACTATTCCCTCATTCCTTTCACTATGAAACCAACCTGTCTATTTATCGGACGTTTTCAACCTTTTCACATTGGACATCTAATGGTGATTCAAGGGATGATAAAAGTTTGTAGCCGCATTGTGATTGGTATTGGAAGTTCAGACAAACAAGGCACACCCGAAAATCCTTTCTCCGTAAATGATCGAAAAGAGATGATTCAACGTGCGCTGCAGGAAGAAAACATTATCCCGATGTTTGATGTAGAGTTCATCGAACTCCCTGATCATGCAGAAGATGAAGTTTGGACACACATGGTGTTCGATACGTGTGGACAGATAGACAAAATTTGGACTGGAAATGAACAAACCAAAATTTGTTTTGAAGGAAAAGTTGAAATTCAATGGATAAAAGAAGTCCCTGGTTTTAACGGAACGGAAATTCGTACACTCATGAAAAAGGGTGGCTATTGGGAGGAAAAAGTGCCGGACGTTGTTGCCAGTTATATCAAGCAACAAAAGTTGGTATAAGTGTTTTTACCCTTTTCCACTACACCCGAACAACTTCATTTTATGACGCGCAATTTTTGTCATGAGTTCTTTGGCAGGCTTTAAGATTTCGCGTGGGTCAATGACTTCTGGTTTGTCGTGTAGGAATTTTCTTATTCCTGCATCAAACGCAATGCGTAAATCCGTATCAATATTGATTTTACAAATGCCGAGTGAAACAGCTTTTGTGATTTGTGCATTAGGAATTCCTTTTGCTGCGGAAATTTCGCAGCCATATTCTGTACAAAGTTTTTTGATGTTTGCAGGAACTCCAGATGCACCATGGAGAACCAGTGGAACACACACGGCCTCTGCAATTAATTTAAGCCGTTGAAAATCAAGGGTTGAATCACCTTTTATTTTAAATGCCCCGTGTTTGGTTCCAATCGCAACCGCGAGTGCGTCACATCCGGTTTGTCGCACAAAATCAGCGGCCTGCTCGGGACTTGTCATGGCTGCATCGTGTTCTTCTACAGAAACAAAGTCTTCTGTTCCTGCAATAAGACCAAGTTCCGCTTCTACATTCACACCTTTTGTATGTGCCATCTCAACAAGTTTTTTTGTCTTACGAACATTTTCTTTGTAGGGCAATGAAGATCCGTCAAACATCACACTGGTATAGAGTCCACTTTTGATCGCTTTGATGACCAGATCATCATTTTTTCCATGATCAAGATGAAAGACAACCGGAAGCTTTGTTCGTTGAGCGGCGAGATGAACGAGGGCTGCGAGTTCGTCCATGCCAGCATAGTCGATCGCTCCCTCTGAGGTTTGCATAATAACCGGTGAACGTTCCAATTCAGCCGCTTCAAAAATCGCCTGAATCGTTTCCAGATTGTTGATGTTAAACGCTCCTACGGCATAACGGTCACGTTGAGCTTTGGTGAGAACAGAAGAAAGTGAGGTGAGCATATCTAGAGCGAGATCACATCTCGTTTTAATGTTTTTGCGAGTGTTGTGAAGAATTTTTTTAGTTCTTCAATCGTTAGTGGAACGCGCATGCGTGGCAGGATTACGACACGTCGTATTTTTGCAAGCTCTCCTCCAAGCGTTAACGAAGATACAGTGATGCCGAATTTTTTTTCGACATCAGAACGAATTTCCTCCAACGTTGATTGTTGAAGAAGAAAATAGAGATCCACAAAATCTTTTGGTTCGAATCGATCCAGAAGAGCGGCGAGTTTATTTGCACGAATGTCGCGCAGGCTGTCAATTTGCACTCCATTTTTTTCCTGACGGGTATCGAGTGTTTGAAATGGGTAAAAACTGAATTCAAGTTTGAGTTCCGTATTTTTTGTATTGAGAAAAAATAATCGGCGATCATGAATCCGCTCCATGCGAGCAGGTGAAGTTCCAAAATGGAGGGTGAGTTCATTGATAAATTTTTCAATCACGACAGCATCCGTTTTTTTTTCGGCAAAAAAATCAAGATCGTCAGAGTCTCTATGATGAAGATAATATTCTGAGAGCGCCGTTCCACCCGAGAGATAATATTCTCGTGATAAAATTGCGTCTTTTGCAAAAAGTTCCAATACACGTATTTGCTCTTTCGTTAAAATGGTTTGTCCCATAAGAGGAGTTCAAGGAATGCTCGTTTGTCTTCCGTGATGTTTAGGTTGGGAAGGTGTGTTTTAAGGAGATCCTTATTCAGCTTTCCATCCTCACCATAGTTAATTTGTCGCTCCATGTACCAGATTGGATCGGTTTTTTTTTGTCGTAGAATAGCGCGTTTTATGTAATCCCATGCCATAGTGAAAAATTATAACGATTCCTTGACTTTTTTTGTTTTTAATCTTGTTCCGATCTCTCTTTTTGAGAGGAGCCCTTTGGTCGGTCCAATTTCATGAACAACAGAAGCGGAATTAACCGATCCCCATCGCAACGCCTCTTGCATGGACTCTCCGTTCATTTTGGCGCCAATATAGGCAGAAGCAAAGGAATCGCCGGCGCCAGTGGATTCGATGCGCTCACCAGGAAAAATAGGACAGGAAAAAAGTGTTGTCCCATTGTATCCATAGGAGCCGTTTCGACCATCTGTCAAAACGACTTCATCCGGACCCAATCGAAACAACGCTTCAGCTAAATGGCTAATCTTTAAACGAGAATTATTCACAATCGCTCTGCCTTCTTCAACATTAACAAACAGCACATTTGTTCGTGCGATCATTTCAAACAGTAGAGGTTTTCGATCTTGAATCTGTTCATTTCCTGGATTGTAGCCAAGCAAGATATGATCTTTTTTTAGTTCGCGTAGGAGATTTCGATAGGTCTGTTCGTACGTATTTCCCATTTCACACATGTACACCCATTTTGTTTCAGGAAAAGGTCCGGGGAGTTTGAGTGGTTTATGCAGATAAGAAGCGAGAATTGTTTTTTCTCCTTGAAGATTTAAGACAGCTGAATAAGCGCTTGCTGTTTTTTTGTAGGATTGTATGTACATCGTTTCGATGTTTTCTTTTCGCAACATCTCAAGAGCAAGGGTGTACGTTTGATCATCACCCATATGACTAATGACCGCCGCACGTTTTCCCATACGTGAGATTCCTGTCGCGACGTTTGAGGCAGATCCGGCGATGAGTGTCGCCATCAGATCAACCGATATTTTTTCCCCAAACGCAAACTCGATCTTCTTTTTTTTGAGATCGCATTTATCTTTACAGCGATCAAGCGAGATAAACGCGTCAAGTTTAATGTCTCCAATGGTGACGATGTCGAACATATCTACAATTCTTAGAAGATGTATTACAATTCCAGTGAACGTATAATAACATAATTGTATCATTTATTCAGAAATAAGCTTTGAATGTATGAAAGATGTTTTTGTTCCAATGCCACCTGAAGAGACAAACGAAGTCGAGCCAAGACAAGAAATGACGTTTCCGCTTCCAGAGGAATTTCTTGGACGCATGGAAGAACTCGAATTGCCTGCTCACAAGAAAGCCTATGAACAAGTGCTCGCTATTGCCCGCGCTATCCAAGAAGCTGGAGGCAAAGCATTTCTCGTTGGAGGAAGTGTGCGCGACGTGTTTTTTGGAAAGATTTCCAAGGATTTTGATGTAGAAGTCTATGGACTCGAGGCAGAACAAATCGATGAAATCGTTCGTCGACATGCAAAGGTGAGTGAGGTTGGCGCTGCATTTGGTGTCTTAAAACTTTCTTTTGGCAACGGGATTGAGGTTGATATCTCGCTTCCTCGAAAGGATTCAAAAGTGGCAGAAGGACATAGAGGATTTGATGTGAACACAGATCCACACATGAGTATTACAGAGGCGACACGTCGGCGAGATTTCACTATGAATACGCTTTCGGCAGATCCGTTTACCGGTCAGATCAATGATCCATTTGGTGGTATGAAATATATTCGTGAGCGTCGGCTTCGTGTGACGGATGGAGAACGATTTGGGGATGATCCGATTCGTGTTTTGCGTGGCGTGCAGTTTGTGGCTAGATTTGGTCTTGAGGTGGATCCCGAGAGTATGCAAATCATGCAAGAAGTGATTCCTCGACTGAAAAAAGAGACTTCAAAAGAACGTATATGGGAGGAGTGGAAAAAACTTTTACTCAAATCGGAAAAACCTTCCATTGGGCTTTCGATTGGTCATACACTCGGTGCACTTCGTGAGCTTCATCCGGAGCTGATTGACGGTTTGACACAACGTCAATCCGAAGAATTGTCCGAAGGGACGGATCGTTGGATGCAAATGCTTATGAGTGTTGATGAAATGGCAAAGATTATCCGTCGAGAATCACTCAACGAGCATGATGCGTTCATCTTCATGTTAGCAACTGTTGCGAGTAATCTTGTTACCGGCGATAAACGTGGCGGACGGGAATCTGAAAAACAAGAACAGGTGGATTTGCGATCCGTGAATGCTTTTCTTGATTCCATTAGTTCAGACAATGAAACACGACAACAAGTGCTTTCGATGGTTGCAAGTCGACGAGTTCCCGTAGACTTTTATGTTGCAGAAACAGTAAGAGGACAATCGATTTCAGATGGAGAGATTCGTCGGCTTGCAAAGCAGATTTATCCAGCAACCATACAATCGCTTGTTTTATTCTCTGAGGCAGATCATGCCGGAAGAGGTTCTATGCATGCTGAACCAACTCATGATGATCTTTTGTTACCGCAAGACGGATTTCCTGTTCGAGATTGGTTTCTTTCAAAGGCTCGAGCTCTTGAGGTTGAAGCAAGCAAACCGACGCATATCATCGAAGGTCGCGATTGGATTGCATTTGGATTCAAGCCAGGAAAAGATTTGGGGCGGCTTATCGCTCTTTCAAATGATCTTCGCGATGAAAAAGGAATGACTGCATCAGAAATTTTTCAAGCAGTTAATGGAATAGCGAATTCTTCTGAGGCTATTTCGATCCTTAAAGCTCTTCTTGATGAGAAAACAGTTTGACAAAAGTCATTTTTTCTGCTATGATGCATTCAAGAAATTAAGTGGGGCTCGCCGAAAGGCGGGCTCGTTTGATAAACATCATCGAAATTTTTATGCGAGATATTCCAACCCCAACTCCTGAACAACCAGAGTCTTTTGAACAAACGCAAACAGACACTCGCGTCAACCGAGTGGAGAGATTGCGAGCGATGCTGCTCGAGCATTTTCCAGGTGAGGAAAAACGAGAACTACGTGAACAGATCGAAACCTCTTTTCAAGTTCCGCAAATCGGCGAGCATCACAACGAAGGGGTGTTCATGGACAGCCATTTGGATCTCATGGTTCAAACTATTGAGCGAGTGAAACAAGGAGGATTTCCAGAGGAACTTTCACAAGCAACCAGAGAGGTTCTTTCACGAGCCGCAACGCGCAACGCAAAGACGGTGCATCGATATGTGTTGGAGCATGATATTTCCAAAAAAGACTGCTTGACCATTAAATTCGGAGAAACGGAACGCATCATGACCTGGGACGAGTGGCAAGTGCTTCTCTCCCAGTCAGAAAGTGGACAAAAGGCACAAACGGGTGATGAAGATGCTTTGCGACAATTTAGTCAGGAACAGGGAATTACAAGCATTTCCTATTATCAAGAGGGTGAAGGTGAGCATGAAAAACGCGCGCACGGAAAAGTTGGTGCGGATTATTTAAGAACAACAAAAGGTGAAGAAGATGAGGCTGTGCTTGGTGCGATCGAAGCGCATGAAGTCGCCTATTCTTTTGAGCGTGTGAAGGTCGATACGTATGAAAAATATTTTAGTGGCATGACAGATGACGTTCGTGATTTTGCCATGCTTGCAAGCTTTGTGGATACGATGTCTTCTTATGGTCCTGACGGAAAACTAGACCTCAAAAATTTTCTTGCGCTTGCAGGTTCGCGTGAGAAATATGAATCTCTTCTCGTTGTCGGAAAACGGTTGGAAGGAGTGGCTCTTGATAAGCAAAAATATCAGCGAGCATGGGCTGCCATTCGTGGTTCTGCTGATCCAGTTACGGTCGAGATGATTAATGCAACGGTTGAAAAATTGCTCAAAGAATGTCGAGTGGCTGGGTATAATCTCGAGCGTTTGCAACAGCTTTCCGAATCACTCGTCACTGATGGTACACTCACGAGAGAAGAGCGCGAGCGTCTGTTACAAATCGCCAAAGATGCGCCTCAAACAATCGGAAAAGTGTTTGGTCCAAAGATGCGTTTTCTCTCCCCAATTTTGAAACAAAGCCAAACGTAAATGGTTTTTGGTATGCGCTCAATGGATTTAGTAGATAGATCGGATGAAGAAAAAGACCCGCAAGCGGTGTGGTCTTTTTTTGATGCCTATAAAACACCAGGAATAGGCAGCGCTGTTTCTAGGCCTGATTTTGAGACCTTTTCGCATGT
>CAYIPP010000041.1:0-6666 GCA_964365355.1 uncultured Gammaproteobacteria bacterium | reverse complement strand
ATTCGTTATTCATCCCAACGGACTTACTTGGTCGCTGTTTGAGCAATGTGCGGCTGTGTATGTCCATACGGGAGAAAACGGTGTTGGACCAAGCCTTCTTGTTTCTGAAGAAGGCTCCTGTGGAATCAAGTCTGACCGAGTTGTGGATGAATTCGTGCTTGACGCAACCGGAGCCATTGTTGCTTGGATTGAAAATGATGGGAAATCTTGCTATTCGGTTGTGTATGGAGCTCCGCATGATGGCGTTGAGCTCGCATGGAATCTTCACTGCGAGGCAGATGGCACCGTTCGATACAATTGTGTGGTATCGGATGTAGTGCTCTTGATTCAAGACAAAACACATCGTTACAAACGTTCACCTGACTGAATTACTACTTCAGTCTTTTTTTTGTCTGAGTGTTTGAAAGCAGGTAAGATGAGGATATTCTTGACTCTTTCAAGAAAATTCATTAGTATTTTTGCTCTTATGTTTCACAACATGAACCATATTCACTTGATTGGTGTAGGAGGAATTGGTATGTCAGCACTTGCCAAATATTTTGTGATTCGCGGTAAGCATGTGACGGGTTCGGATATGCATGCCAATGAGATCACACAAGATTTAGGAAACTATCACATGCAATTTTTTGAAGGACATCACGCTGATCATGTGTCTGATTCCGTTGAACTGGTGATCCACTCTCCGGCAGTTCCACCAACAAATATGGAATATGTTCGAGCGCAAGAACTTGGTATTCCATTGATGTCCTATCCGCAAGCGCTCGGAGAATTATCAAAACAATTTTCAACAATTGTCGTGACCGGAACGCATGGAAAAAGTACTACCACAGCGATGCTTGGATTAATTCTTGAAGCCGCCGGGTATGATCCGACAGTGATTGTTGGTTCGCTTGTTCCATCGTTCAAACATGGAAATGTACGTGTTGGAAACGGACGTTTTTTGGTGATTGAAGGCTGTGAACATCAAGCCAACATGTTGAATCTCCATCCGGAAATGATTGTGCTGACAAGCATTGAGGCTGATCATCTAGATTTTTATAAAACACTCGACACTATTCGTGATGCGTTTCAAACATTTGTGAATCGTTTGAATGGAACCGGAATGGTCGTTATGAATTCGGATGATACCGTGTCTCAAACGTTGCAAATTATCAATCCAATCATGTATGGAACTACCGATCAGGCGCATTATCGTTTTTGTGACCGTCAGATAAACGATGGGACACAAAGCGCACACATTTTTCGTAAAGTCCCGGAAGAAGCTTTGGGGTTGATCACATTGAAGATTCCAGGTTCGTTTAATATGGCAAACGCACTTGCGGCGATTTCTGCGGCCATGGAACTTGGCATTCCATTTGAAACGTGCCAGCGCACGCTTAATGCATTTTCTGCTATTTGGCGTCGATTTGAACGCGTAGGTCAGTGGAATGGAATTGAGATCATTTCAGATTACGGTCATCATCCAACGGCTGTCCGATTGACGTTAGAAGCCGCTCGTGAATTTTTCCCAAATAAAAAAATTCTTTTGTGTTTTCAACCGCATCAACATGCGCGCACCGAAGCCTTCTTTGATGAATTTGTCGAAGCACTTTCTCAGGCCGATGGACTAGTGGTGCCGGAAATTTATCGAGTGGAGGGACGCACAGAACAGGAAATCGTTTCGAGTCTTGGATTGGTGAAAGCACTACAAAAGAAGCATCCTGAATTGTCTGTTCATCACGCAATGACGTTTGATGAGGCAGAGGAATTTTTGGTTCGATTAGTTGAACAACAACCGGATTGTGTTATCGTAATTCAAGGTGCAGGAAGTATTGATGAACTTGCACGCAAGATGACAAATAAGCCACCAAGACCGTTGCAAAACTTACACATATCTCGTCATTGCGAACGATCGTTTATCATTGAGTGAAGCAATCTCCGTGTTTTTCAAAAAACAGAGATTGCCACGTCGCCCATTGATAACCTTGAGCTCCTCGCAATGACGAAACAAGAAGTTTTTCAACAGTGTCACACCATTCTATGGCGCTGCGACGATTGCCGTGTATGGCGTGTCACGCAACTGGAATCTCGTTGTTGCTCGTCTCAACTGATCCAAACAAACTGTTTGGGTCTTTTTTGTTTTTGCAGAACTTGTTAGCATGAAAGCAGCTATGATAATCACAGAACAATTACAAGTTATTGTAGGAAATCGAGTAAAAGAACAAGAACCTATGAGTCGGCACACCAATTTTCGTATTGGTGGTCCGGCAAAATGGTTTGTGGAAATTAAATCTGTTGAAGAATTAGAACAGGTTCTGAAGATAGCTCAGGAACAAAACGTGCCAACTTTTGTGTTTGGTGGAGGTTCGAACTTGCTTGTGGATGATGCGGGATTTGATGGAATTGCCATCAAAATCTCTATGCGAGACATGAAAATTGAAGGGCACCATGTCTTTGCTCAGGCTGGTGTGTTATCTGCGGCTTTAGCCAGAGCTACAGCAAAAGCGGGGTTGACAGGTTTTACTTGGGCAATATCACTTCCTGGAACGATCGGTGGAGCTGTACGAGGAAACGCCGGTTGTTTTGGAGGTGAAACAAAAGATTTTCTTGTGGAAGCGGAGTTATTGCGATCAAACCTCGTTGTGATCGTTTCAAAAGAAGAGTTAGGATTTGGATATAGAGATTCCGCGATTAAACATTCAACAGATATTGTTCTGTCCGCGATGTTTGAATTTCCTTTCGGTGATTCTATTGATTTATTGAAAGAATTAGATGAAAAATTGGCTGCACGCAAATCATCTCAACCTCTTGATGCTGGATCGGCAGGATGTTTGTTTAAAAATTATGAAATTTCATCAGATGAAGAATTGCAACGTCTCAAAGGAAAACTCGATCTACCTCTAGAGGTGAGCACAACCAAGCGTTTGTCCGCCGGGTGGCTCATCGATCAACTCGATTTGAAAGGAATGCGGATTGGTGGAGCAAAAATAAGTGATCAACATGGAAATTTCGTCGTCAATACAGGTTCTGCAACCGCAGACGATGTGATGCAGCTTGTTGCACTGATAAAAACTCGTGCAAGAACTACCTTTGGGATCCAATTGGAAGAAGAGGTCTTTTTTTTGAGCTCAGTCTTCTCTAACTAATTTTTCACATTTTTCTATGCGTATTACTTCAATCAAGGCAACAAACATGGAACTTACAGATGCGATCCGTTCATACACGGAAGAAAAAGTTGATCATCTTCGAAAACTTTGTGAAGAATTTGATCCATCGGATGAGTTGGAAATTGAAATTGGAAAATCATCGAATCATCATGCAAAAGGTCCTTATTATTTTGCGGAAATGATGTTACACATTCCTGGAAAAGATCTGCATGCCAAAATGGAAGAAGAAGATTTGTATAAAGCGATTGATAGGACAAAAGATTTGTTGTGGCGACAATTATCCGAACATAAAGATAAATTGCGTGATCAACATCGTGGTGTTCGTCCGGATAAAGAATAGAGACCTCTGAAAAATCGCAATCTTGCGGCTTACGGGCGCCTGTCGACCCCACTCTACGTAGAATGACTACGTTTCGTGGGGCTCGACAGCCCGTGCACCGCAATCTCACGACTTTTCAGAGGTCTCAATAAGCAGAAGCAACGCGTTGCCTTGATTTTTTTGATGAATCAACAGATAATGCGACGCGTATATGAGTAAACTATTGCATGTCTTGTTTGGGAATCCAAATAAAAAGGTTCTTGCGGAACTTCGACGCCAAGTCGATCAAATGAATGCATATGAACCACAACTTTCTGCGTTGAGTGATGAACAATTGCGAGCAAAAACTGATGAGTTTAAACGCCGACTCCAAGCGGGAGAACTCTTGGAAGCACTCACATTTGAAGCGTTTGCCGTGGTGCGTGAAGCAGCAAAACGTACGCTTGGACAACGACATTTTGATGTGCAGCTCATGGGAGGTTTGGTTCTTCATCGAGGTGGTATTGCAGAAATGAGAACAGGAGAAGGGAAAACACTTACTTCAACGCTGCCTTTATATTTGAATGCGTTACTAGGAAAAGGTTGTCATTTGGTGACGGTCAACGATTACTTGGCACGACGTGACTCTGTATGGATGGGTCAGATTTTTCATTTTCTCGGACTCAGTGTTGGTTGTATCCAGCAAGAAAGTGGACTTCTGTATGATCCAAATTTTAAACAGGAAGAAGGATCCACAGAAGAAGAGTCTGTCGCTGCAGGTATTGATGTCACCGGTTCTTTTCGTGTTCGTGAAGATTACTTGCGTCCGGTTGTACGAAAAGAAGCGTATATGGCTGATATAACGTATGGAACCAATAATCAATTCGGATTTGATTATTTACGTGACAACATGGCGCCAACAGTGGAACAGATGGTCATGCGAGATTTGCATTACGCGATTGTCGATGAAATTGATTCTATTTTGATTGATGAAGCACGAACTCCACTTATTATTTCGGCACCAGCTCAGGAATCAAACGGATTGTATCAGCGATTTGCACAGATCATGCGTCAACTGAAAGAGCATGAAGATTACAACATTGATGAAAAAATGCGTACAGCTACGTTAACAGATGTTGGGATAGAACGCATTGAAAAAATGATTGGTGTAGACAATTTGTATGCGGTTGGAACCGGTATGTACGCGCGTTTTGCCGATACAGCATTGCGCGCGCAGGCAAATTATCAAAAAGATGTTCACTATATTGTTCAACATGGAGAAGTGGTCATTGTGGATGAATTCACAGGACGTTTGATGGCGGGTCGACGTTTTTCCGAAGGTATTCATCAGGCGATCGAAGCAAAAGAAGGGGTGGAAATAAAAAAAGAGAGTCAGACCTTGGCGACAATAACGTTCCAGAATTTATTCCGCTTGTACACAAAACTTGCTGGTATGACAGGAACAGCCGCAACCGAAGCCGAGGAATTTTCAAAAATTTACAATTTAGATGTCACGGAAATTCCAACCAACTGTTCCATTGCGCGTGAAGATTTGCCGGATCGTATTTTTAAATCAGAAAAGGGAAAGTTCTCTTCGCTTGTTTCGGATATTCAAGCCTTACAAGAAAAAGGGCAACCGGTCTTGGTCGGAACAATTTCCGTAGAGAAAAATGAAGAGTTGTCGCAACTGCTCACACAAGCCGGAGTGTCGTATGAAGTATTGAATGCAAAAAACCATGCGCGTGAAGCCGAAATTATTGCCCAAGCCGGTCGAATCGGAGCCGTGACAATCGCGACAAATATGGCTGGTCGAGGAGTGGATATTCGTTTGGGAGGCACATCTGCCAATCCGGAAGAAGAACAACAAGTCAAAGCACTGGGAGGTTTGTGTGTGATTGGAACCGAACGTCATGATGCTCGTCGTATTGATAATCAACTTCGAGGACGAGCTGGTCGACAAGGAGATCCTGGAACTACCCAATTTTATCTTTCCATGGAAGATAGTTTGATGCGTATTTTTGGTTCAGATCGAACAAAAACGATGATGGATCGTTTGGGAATTCCTGATGACATGCCAATTGAAAATTCGCTTGTGACCAAATCCATTGAAAAAGCTCAACAACGTGTGGAAGGCTATCATTTTGATTCTCGTAAACACTTGCTTGAATACGATGATGTGTTGAATAAACATCGAGAAGTGGTGTATGCACGTCGAAGAGAAATTTTGGACATGAGTGAACAAGAACCTGAAAAATTGCGTGAACGAGTGCTTGATATTATGGAAGGAGAAGTGGAACAAATGGTGTTGTTTCATACAGAGGGTGAATCGACAACCGTTATCCCTTCGCATCTAACGGATTCAGCTGTTGCACCGTCTGATAAGAAGGAAATTATTGAAACGATCAGTACAATGATTCCACTGAGTCCTGAGCAGCAAACCGCGTTGCGAACGATTGAAGAGCAATTGTTTGAAGATAAAAATGCACTCGCGCAAAAACGTACACGGCTCATTGAAGAAATCATGCAGTTGGTTCGTGCCTATTACGATCAATTGACGCTGCTGTTTTCAGATACACAAGAACTACATCACATTGAACGCGGAGTTATTTTGCGAGCCATCGACGTGTTGTGGATAGATCATCTTGCTGCAATGGGGGCATTACGAACAGGAATCGGTTTACAAGGTTACGGACAACGCGATCCTCTGGTGGAGTATAAAAAAGAAGGATATCAACTGTTTCAACAATTGCTTGCCGCGATTAATTACGAAATCACCTACACGTTTTTCAAGTACGCCAAACATTCAGTTGATATGCGTGTGCAGGCTGAATTGGAACGATCAATATTAGAACAACGCGGTGTCATTCTTCGTGGGGCCGCAGAAGACACAAGTGGTCGCGTAAGTACACAACCGACTTCTTCAATTTTCAAAAAAGATGATCAAAAAGTTGGACGCAATGATCCCTGTCCTTGCGGAAGCGGAAAGAAGTTTAAAAAGTGTCATGGGAAGTAAAGATATGGGGTCAGGTCTGTAAAGATATGGGGTCAGGTCTGGATTCTAGACTTTTTTGAATAAAAGTCTAGAATCCAGACCTGACCCAGTTGCCCTTGTCTTTACATGACCCCACTACACCACTACACTCGTATGAGAGGAATTGCAACGTGCAAGGTATAGCCGTCCCAAAACAAAATGTCAGATTGTGTAATTGAAAATTCGTCCAT